>JAOZLK010000462.1 GCA_029934875.1 Bacteroidales bacterium
GAGGCCCTGACCATGCCCGGGGCCATGGATTACCCATGGAGTCGCCTCAGTCGAATTGGGGTTAGAAGTTCCGATGACAAGCGCATTAGAATTTTCTCATGGCATGTGATGGATGACAGTGACAACTATCGCTACTTCTGCTACATTCAGCTTGGACTTAAAAAGGAAAAGATGGAGCTGTTCTACCTTCAGGATAATTTCAAAGCTCAGCGAGGCGTATACAGGGCTGATCAGACGGTGGATTCCTGGTACGGAAAACTCTACTACGGCATTGTTACAAAAAAGGTCAAACGGAAGACATATTATACTTTGCTCGGCCTCGATTTCAATAATTCGCGGTCAAATATAAAGTCGGTTGAGGTTATGACAATCCATCGCAATAAGCCCAGGTTTGAGCAGGAGATGTTTTTTAACGGAAACGATCGGGTCGACAGGCTTGTGTTGGAGTATTCAAAGCAGGTCGCCATCACAGTGCGGTATGAGCCCTCAATCGATCTGATCACCTTCGATCACC
Organism: Bacteroidales bacterium; assembly: GCA_029934875.1. GTDB lineage: Bacteria > Bacteroidota > Bacteroidia > Bacteroidales. The sequence continues at coordinate 515 of JAOZLK010000462.1, forward strand.
TGGTCCCTCTTCATCCGATTTATGAGAATAACTTTGAGTTTTATGGTCCGGACGGCTCTTTTGACGGACTGAAGTTTGAAGATGGCACCTGGATTCTCCAGAATGACATTGATGCCCGACTTCAATACTGACGTATTGTCAGATTTCCTTCATTGGCATATCATTTGACTAAAAGCTGGTCAGATGTAAAACATTAAAATAATTGAACAATGACGAAAGGTAAAATCAATGTTACCACGGAGAACATTTTCCCCATCATAAAGAAATTCCTTTATTCGGACCATGAGATATTCCTGCGCGAACTGATTTCCAATGCAGTGGACGCAACCCAGAAGTTGAAGACACTGGCTTCGGTTGGCGAATTTAAGGGAGAAATGGGAGATCTGACTATACGGGTCGATGTAAATAAGAAAAAGAAAACCCTTACCGTATCCGATGCGGGTATTGGTATGACTGCCGAGGAAGTGGAAAAGTACATCAACCAGATTGCTTTTTCCAGTGCTGAAGATTTCCTCGAGAAGTATAAAACTGACAACAATGCCATTATTGGTCACTTTGGACTTGGATTCTATTCCTCTTTCATGGTATCTGACAAGGTGGATATCAAGACCCTTTCCTGGATGGAGGATGCCAAGCCCATGGCATGGAGCTGCGATGGCAGTCCCGAGTACTCTCTTGAAGAGACAAAGAAAAAGGGCAGGGGTACTTCTATTACCCTTCACCTGGATGATGACAGCAAGGAGTTTCTTGAAGAGAGCAAAATAAATGAACTGCTTGAGAAATATTGCAAATTCCTTCCAGTTGAGATTGCCTTTGGTAAAAAGAAGGAGTGGAAAGATGGCAAAGAAGAGGAAACTGATGAGTTAAATATCATAAACGAAACCAAACCGCTGTGGACACTTCCACCTTCTGAGGCCAAGGAGGAGGATTATGCAGCTTTTTATCGCAAGCTTTATCCTGTAGGTGAAGACCCCCTGTTTAACATTCACCTGAATGTGGATTATCCCTTTACCCTTACCGGAATTCTCTATTTCCCCCGCATTAAAAACAACATTGAGATTCAGAAAAATAAAATCCAGCTCTACAGCAACCAGGTTTTTGTTACAGACTCTGTTGAAGACATTGTGCCTGAATTTCTGACCCTGCTGCACGGTGTGCTGGATTCTCCCGATATTCCTTTGAACGTTTCCAGGAGTTACCTTCAGAGCGATTCAAATGTGAAAAAGATCTCTTCGCACATTACCAAGAAGGTGGCCGATCGCCTGGAAGAGATTTTCAAAAGTGACCGTGAGCAATTCGAACAGAAGTGGGATGATCTGAAACTCTTCATCGAGTACGGCATGTTGTCGGATGAGAAGTTCCACGAGCGGGCTGAAAAGTTTGTTCTTCTAAAGAACGTTGATGGTAAATACTTTACCCTCGAAGAGTATGAAGCACTTATAAAGGAGAATCAGACCGATAAGAATAAATCGTTGGTTTACCTTTATACGACAGATATGGAGGAGCAGTTCAGCTACATTGAAGCAGCCAAAGCCAAAGGCTATGATGTCCTGCTTATGGATGGGCAGCTGTCCACACACTTTGTAAACCACCTTGAACCCAAACTGAAAGAGTCCAGGTTTGCAAGGGTGGATTCTGAGATCGTCGACAAGCTGATTGACAAGGATGAAGTTCGCGAATCGAAACTCAGTTCCAACCAGCAGTCAGACCTTACTCCTGTATTCCAGTCACAACTACCCGGACAGGAGATGAATTACCTTGTAAGTTACGAAGCCCTGTCGGAAGGGGACAATCCTGTAATGATTACGCAAAGTGAGTTTATGCGGCGTATGAAGGATATGCAAGAGATGAGCGGTCAGGCTTCCATGTACGGAAATTTCCCTGATTCTTACAACCTGGTGGTAAACTCTAATCACCCGCTGGTAAGTAAAGTTGCTGAAGGATGCGAAAAGAAGCTGGGCAAGAAGCTTGAAGAGCTGCGTGGCGAGAAGAAAGGGCATTCCGAGGAGCAACAATTGCTGGAGAAAGCTAAAGAAGGCAAGAAGGATGAGGAAGTTCCCCAGAGCGAGAAGGATCAGATGGAAGAGGTCAACAAGAAGTTGAACGAACTGGAAGACAAACGCATTGAGATGCTTAAAAAGTATGGTAAGGATCAGAAGCTTGTAAAGCAGCTCATCGACCTGGCCCTGCTGGCCAACAACCAACTAAAAGGTGAGGCCCTTGCTGCCTTTGTAAAGCGCAGTGTTGAATTGATTAAATAATCCTGAGAGAAACCGGTATGCAAGCCGGGTTCCTTTGGAAGAGATATATAAGCCCTGTTTCGGGTCGTCCTTGACGATCCGGTACAGGGTTTTTTCTTTATTTGAATTGTACGGGTACTACAGAAAAAGAGTCTTAACCTCCTGCTTCAGGAAATCGATGGCAGTCTGGGTGGGGGGGCTTTTAAGCTCGGTGAGGCGTTCCAGCATCAGTTTACCCAGCGTTGTTCCTTTGGCATCGGGATTGACCTCTTTTGCTGTGTCGTTGATTAGATTGATCACCTGGTTTTTGGCAGCCTTCATCTTTTCCCAGGCTTCGATACTCATATAGGTTTGCTGGGCGATGTTGTGATCAAATTCGGATGTAATGTTGGTTAGTAACTCCTTGACGAGCTGACGGGCGGTATAATCGTTTCTACTCAGACGCATAATCATTGATTCGGGTGAAATACGTTCAAGCAGGAGGATGCTGCGTTCGTAAGCCTGGAGGCGAACGGGAAGAATTTCGTCAGAAATGTGCATGTTGAACTCACTTTTCCGCCTGCTTTCTTCATTTTTTGTCCAGTTACGCATCATGACCAGAACGGTAAAAAAGACAACCAGCGAGGGCACTGTATACTTTAAGATTTCAAGCAAAACCTCCATGTTAATATTTTTTTGATACTGCTTACTGCAATATTAACGTAAATTATCACGAAAAGCGTATTTTTAGTCTCTGAAATGCAATAGTCCACCAATTAAAAAAAGATATATATGGAACAACTTTCGGCAAGAATTAATTCCCTTTCCCCATCGGCAACAATTGCGATGAATCAGAAGGGACGTGAATTGAAGGAAAAAGGAGTAGATGTGATCAACCTCAGTGTAGGTGAACCCGATTTTATGACGCCCGATCACATCCGGGAAGCTGCCAAAAAGGCCATCGACGGTCCCTGGCATCATTACGCACCGGTTGCAGGATACCCTGATTTGCTGAAAGCCATCGTGGAAAAATTCAAAAGGGAGAATAACCTGGATTATAAACCCTCTAACATCATAGTAAGCGTGGGTGCCAAGCATTCCCTGGCCAACGTAATGATGTGCCTTATCGATAAGGGTGAAGAAGTAATTGTTCCTGCTCCTTATTGGGTTAGCTATGCCGAGCAGGTTAAAATTGCAGAAGGTGTAAATGTATTTGTTGATACCACTGTTGAGGATGAGTTTAAAATGTCAGCTGCTCAGCTTGAGGCTGCAATCACTCCCAAGACCAAGGCCTTGTTGCTTTGTTCACCCTCAAACCCGACCGGATCGGTCTACACCAAAGAGGAATTAGCAGAATTGGCAGCTGTCCTTGCCAAACATCCGGGGATATACGTGATCGCAGATGAGATTTATGAGCACATCAACTTCGTGGGTGT
>JAOZLK010000463.1 GCA_029934875.1 Bacteroidales bacterium
CCTGGAGAGATATTACCGATACTGGTTGGAATGTTCCAATTGTATGGGGTGAAATCATGCTTAATGCAGACGGTTCAGTTGAAGGAATGACGGATTTTGTTCCGACAACTGATGGAATGAGTGAAAATGACAGAGGATGGGCCTTTACTGATGCCTGGGCTATTGAAGCTATAATTGATGATTCATCAATTGATAATGCAGCTGACCTAAGCGGAGATGTAAGTGTATTATGGTCTGCCGATAGTATCTATGTCCTGGTAAAAGTACTTGATGACGATCTGCATAATGGTCCGGGAAATGCGTATGAATATGACAATGTATGTGTCTACTTCGACGTGTTTAATAAAGCTACAGGTGAATATGTGGATACAACACAGATGTATTTTGAGAAAAATTGGTGGGCGGAACTAGACCAGATGGGTGGTCGTTTCAGTCCTGGCTGGTCAGGTTCTCCTCCGGGAAATTGGGCTGTTGACACTGCCGATGGAAAAACAGGATATACCCTTGAGCTCGCAGTGGGCTGGACTGAATTTGACAAAGTCCCTGCTGTAGGTGATAAAATGGGCTTTGATGTGAAGCTTAGCGATAATGATGATGATGGTGTTGATGGCAACGATGGCCGTGACCAGCTTTCCTGGAGAGATATTACCGATACTGGTTGGAATGTTCCAATTGTATGGGGTGAAATTACCCTGGGTGAAGATGGTATGGTGAGCGGTCAAACTGGTTTTGTCCCGACTACTGATGGAATGGCTGAAAATGACAGAGGATGGGCCTTTACTGATGCCTGGCCTATTGAAACTGTTATTGATGATTCATCAATTGATGATGCAGCTGACCTAAGCGGAGATGTAAGCGTATTATGGTCCGCTGACAGTATATATGTCATGGTGAATGTACTTGATGATGATCTACATTATATAGCAGGAGGGTCTGATTATAATTATGACAATGTGTGTATCTACTTTGATGTCTATAACAAGAATACAACATCATATGAAGATTCCACGTATATGTATTATGAGAAGCACTGGTGGGCGGATGCGACACAGGTGAGTGGCCGTTATGGTGGCGATTGGATGGCACCCCCCTACGGGAATTTTGCTGTTGATACTGCCGATGGAAAAATAGGCTATACCATTGAGCTGGCAGTAGGCTGGGATGAATTTGGCAGAGAACTTGCTGTGGGTGATATGATGGGCTTTGATGTGAAGCTTAGCGATAATGATGATGATGGTGTTGATGACGGCGATGGCCGTGACCAGCTTGCCTGGGCAGACAGTACCGATGGTGGTTGGGATAATCCAAGTCTTTACGGGACAATAGAATTGATTGAGGGTAATGTTTTTGCTCCGTATTATGGGCCTGAGGCTACAACAAATTTAGCTGCCACCGTGGACGGGTCCGACGTAACATTAACCTGGGATGCTGTTGATGGCGTTGCAGGGTATAATGTTTATCGTGGTACAGATCTGATTGGCGATGCAATTGCAGAAGTCACATTAACAGACGCTGGTCTTGTAGATGGAACATATGAATATTCTGTTACCACTCTTGATGCTGGCGGAATGGAATCTGAAGCCGTAACAGTATCGGTTGACGTAATAACCATCGGCATTGATAATATAAGTCTGAAGGTGCAGGTTTATCCAAATCCTGCAAGCGATAAGCTCTATATCAGAAGCTCCCAGGTTATTGAATCAATTAGTTTGATTTCTGTAACCGGGCAAGTTGTGAAGAGCATTGAGGTGAATGCTGATTTTACAAGTCTTGATATCAGCGAATTGAAATCAGGCATGTACATTGTATCAGTACACTCTAAAGACTCTGTTTTAAATACCAGGGTTATGGTTGAATAGTAAGATCATTCATTAATTTATTAGAAACCGTCTCATAGGTCAACATGAGACGGTTTCTTTATTCTAAGGGATACTTATCGTAAGGTGGGCTATTTACAGCCTCTTTTGTTATGCCCTATTGGAGCCTATAACTATGAGTGAAGCGAAGAGTTTAAGCGACAAAGAGGGCATAACAAAAGGGGAAAGTAGCTGAATAATTTAGTTGGACGCTTTAGGGTAAGCGACCCAAACACCGTCAGTAAAGTGGGAGAGGCCCTGGTCGGAAGCCATCCAGACAGATCCGTCTGTATCAAGGGCCAGGTATTTAGCAGCTTTCCCGCTCATGTTATATTCCCCGGTGGTATAATTTACCCACTGACTTTCATCATACATGCTGATCCCATTGGCAGTGCCGATCCACCAATTGCCTGATTGATCCCTGACAACGGATAGCACGGTATCGTTCACCAGTCCGTCAGCAGTGGTGTAAACTTCCCAATCCCATTTGGTGTATTCACTGAAATGAAAGCCAAGCCCCAGGTCGGTACCGTATACCTGCGTGGTATCGTCAATATAGACCGAATAGACGTAGTTTGACTCAAGCTGGGTCCAGTCGGAGTCCATGAGGGTTGCCCCGCTGATACCGTCCAAACCGGCCTTAAAACGTTCTATGCCGCCACCATAGGTAGTAACATAGGTATAGCCATTGGAGGCCGAAGCTATGTCGGATATCTCATGGTATAGAAAGAAGTCATCCATGCCTGTATAAGTGCTCCAGGATTCACCATTTTGCAGCGATAGACCATCCGACGAAGCAAAAAAACCTGTGTGATCAGGGTTGAATCCGATTTGACTGACCTGGTCGTTTTGCAAGCCGCTGTTGGAACTGGAAAGAAAATAAGATACGGTAAAATTGTAGGCGCCCTGATCAGATGCAAGCCAGAGTTCCTTTTCAGGAAGGGCAGGGGAATAAATGAGGTCATTCAGAGCAGAGGAACCCAGTTCATTTTCCACTGCCACATAAATGCCCTGATTCACATCAAGGGAACAGAGCCCTGCATTTGTTGCCAGTAGTTTCACCCCCTCATCACTGATCACAAGTCCGCTTACCGATTCGAAGGAAAAAACAGGTGCCGGTTCAGGGTCTTTTTTTTTACAAGAAATGACTATCCCGGCTGCCATAATAGATATGGCCAGAAAAGTGATGCCCCGTGTCATGTTTAGTCTCTCTTAAGAATCACTTTGCCGCTGAACGGCGTGTTGTTCCCGGGGTCCTGTATCGTATAAAGATACATGCCATCCGGAAGCTGATTCCCGCTGGCATCAGATCCATTCCAGACTATAACAGGGGAGGAGCTGAAATCCAATTCATGGACCAGCTGACCCTTAAGGTTATAGATCTCCAGACTTGCCTGATCCGATACCTGTTCGGGTAAGTAGAAGCTGGTGCTGTGGGCAAAGGGATTGGGTGCAGCGATGCTGATTTCTCTGAGCTCAGCAGGCTTGATACCTACCGCGGCATTTACATAAATCAGCTCAATTCCCTCACCTGTTCCCAGGTTCCGGGTATATTGTCTGTCCTGGGGATTGTTCCAGTGTTCAAAAACCCCCAGGCTTTCGATGGCTGTGCCATCTCCTTCCGGATCGTAGAGAATCCCTCCTGGCCAGTAATCACTGCTGGCGCATTGTTTCAGATGGTCGGCAATCTCCACCTTCATATCGATGGGATATTTTGCTTTGGATGGGTCAGTGACATTTTCATTAAAAAGAATATCGTAACAAACAGACTCCAGAGCAACCGGGTCCTGTCCAACAAATAAAGAGTTAGGGTAGTCGTTGTTGAAGGGCTCCGACTTGTATTTCATGATCCATCCCTGCCAGCTTTCCCCTGCCCAGATTCCATCTACAATGTAGATTAATCCTTTTCCCCCGGTTTGCTCATGTCCCATGTAATCAACTGTATGTCTGTATTGGCTTGATCCCCTGTTGTTTTTAGGCAGGCTGTAATGCATGTTAATGGCATACTGGCTTTTGGGATCATCTCCTTTCTCGAGGAAGGAACCCTGGTGGTTCTTTGCAATGAGTGTAATCCCCCCTTCGTTATGGGTTTTCAGGCAGGGGACATTAATTACATAATCTGCTTCGAGGTATTGCAGGGGCAGGGTGGACTTATATTGCCCGTCACTGAAAACCAGGACAGCCTCTGAGGACGGGATGGTCTGGTAGACATCATCGCCTCCTTGTCCATCCACGTAATAAACATCGGGAAATTTACTCATAACCAGATCCTGGTATTCGGCCCTGAATTCGCGATAGGGATCTCC
>JAOZLK010000464.1:0-1127 GCA_029934875.1 Bacteroidales bacterium
CGGTATTGACGGTAACCAGGCATTGCAGATGAAGATGTATCCTAATCCTGCGATGGAGATGGTGACTTTCGAATTGCAGAACATGGATCCGGAAAAAACAACCATCAGTATTGTTGATTTATCAGGAAGGGTTATTTACAACCATAAGCTTACTGATAGTAAAATGAATATTGATCTGAGTGGATTTGATGCTGGCATGTATCATGTTGCAGTACGATCCGGAGACAATATCTTAAATAAGAAGTTATCAATAGTTAAGTAGTAGTAGTTTTTTTATTTAAAAATCTGCAGGTGATTTACCTGCAGATTTTTTATTACCTGCATGCACTGAACCCTCAATCCAAAAAGCATGAAACGATCTATGATTGTTCTGATGGTAATTTACCTTGCAATTGTTTCGGTATACTCAAAAAATCAACCCAATATAGTATTCATCTTTGCTGATGATCTTGGATATACCGGTCTTAGTAGTTACGGGAGTACTTATTATCAAACCCCAAATATTGATCAGCTATGCGAAATGGGAATGAAATTTACCCAGGGCTATGCAGCAGCAACAGTTTGTGCTCCATCCCGCGCATCTGTAATGAGTGGTCAGTATTCACCCAGGCATGGAGTACTGCGTGTGACAAATGTACCAAAGGCAAGGAAGATTGAAGATCTTTACAGATGCAAGCAGCCGGATGGCACTCCCTTTTCAAATGAGATCATCACCATGGCAGAGATGCTGAAAAGGGGCGGATATGTAACAGGAATGTTTGGTAAATGGCATCTACATCCCGGGAATCCCGGTGAGCAGGGATTTGACAGATGGATTGAAAGTGCGGGAAGACATTTTGATTTTAAGACCAATCCTGAGATGGAAATTCCGGATGGCAAATACCTGACTGATTTCATGACAGATCATGCCATTGAATTTATCAGGGATAACAAAGATCATCCCTTCTTTTTGTATCTGCCCGATTTTTTGGTGCACAAGCCCCTTGAAGCAAAACAAAAACTGATCGAGAAATATGAGAATATTGAAGGAGTAGGTAACCAGAGGAATCCGGTTCATGCTGCAATGACAGAGAGTCTCGATTACTCAGTAGGCAGAATCTATCAAGCTTTAGAGGAGCTTGAGTTGC
>JAOZLK010000464.1:1137-4156 GCA_029934875.1 Bacteroidales bacterium
GCTCGAAAATACCCTGATCGTTTTTACCTCAGATAACGGAGCACCGGGGCGCACCTTAGCAGATGGAACTGCTGACCTCTCAAGGGCTCACACTGATAATGTCCCTCTGCGTGACGGGAAGGGACTGATGTATGAAGGGGGTATCAGGGTGCCCTACATCTTTTACTGGAAGGACAGGATCACTCCGGGATCCGTTTCCGATGAACCCATTATCAACATGGACCTCTACCCTACTTTTGCTGAGCTGGCCGGTGTTGATTTGCCGGAGAGTCAGACATTCGACGGAGTAAGCCTCTTGCCCCTGATCTTAGAAAAAGCTTCACATCTTGATCAGCGACCTCTCTTCTGGCACTATCCTAACTATGGTCCGGCCTCCCTGAAAAACGGGGAGGTAGGCTATTCGTATATCCCAACTGATGTGGTCAGGTATGGGGATTACAAGTTGCTGGAATTTTACCATTGTGAGACAGAGCATATTGAACTGTATAAGCTGAAAGATGATATCAGTGAATTAAATAACCTGGTGGATAGTTTGCCGGAAAAAGCCGATGAATTGTACCGGATGCTTGTAGATTGGCGAGAACAAACAGGGGCTCTGTTACCCATTCCAAATCCGGACTACAATCTGGAGAAGGAGGTGTCTGCACCCAACATCGTTTATCTCCTGGTCGATGATATGGGTATCGGGGACCTATCCTGCTATAATGAAGCATCTAAGATTAACACCACGAATATTGATGCACTGGCAAAGGAGGGGGTAATGTTCACAGATGCCCACTCTGCAGCTTCAATATGCACTCCCACAAGGTATGGCATTATGACAGGAAGATATTCATGGAGGACTCCACTGAAAGAGCGGGTGTTGAGCGGATATGATCCCTGCCTGATAAGCCCGGACAGGGAGACAGTGGCAAAACTAATGAAGCGCAATGCTTATCATACGGCTCTGATCGGAAAATGGCACCTTGGACTGAACTGGCAGGCAAAAGATGGAGAGACAATAAGCGGCTTAAAAAATGACATAGCGGAAACAGAGGATAAGATAGACTTCAGTAAACCTATTCTGAATGGTCCGATACAGGCCGGTTTTGACTATTTCTATGGCGTGGCGGCCTCATGGGATTTTCCTCCCTATATCTTTATTGAGAATGATATGATTTCAGAAGTCCCTACGGTAAAGAAGGGTGGTTTATTGAAAAACTATTACCCGGAAATATCAATGGATGAGCTGAAGAAGAACAACAGGGATTATCCCCTGGTCACATGGAGGGAGGGATATGCCAGTCAGACGCTGAATCCTGAAGATGCTGTAAATATAATTACAGACCGATCAATTCAATACATTCAGGAGCAAAAAAAGGAAGAACCATTCTTCCTGATGGTTAATTTTACTGCACCGCACACTCCGGTACTTCCAAGGGATGAATTTGTAGGCAAATCTGATTGTGGAATTTATGGAGATTTCTGTCTTGATTTGGATCATTCAATAGGCAGAATCATTCAGCAATTAAAAGAGGAAGGATTATTTGAAAATACACTGGTGATCTTCACAGCAGACAATGGAGCCAGTCTTCGCTCTATACCGATGAAAAAGCAGAAGGAATTCAGTCACAGTCCGAGCCATATCTACAAGGGTTATAAGGCACGACTGGATGAAGGGGGGCACAGGATTCCTTTTATCGCCACATGGCCGGGGAAAATTACTTCTGGATCTGTGAATGAAGGAGTCATCTCACTAAACGACCTCTATGCAAGCTGTGCAGAAATAGTGGGTGAGGATGTGGCAGAAAATGCCGGGGAGGATAGTTTCAGTATTCTATCAATGTTGCTTGATGGAGAGATCAAAAATCCTGAGCGTGATGTAATTATACATAGCGATTTTACCGGTTATTTTGCCATACGCCACGAGCAATGGAAATTGGTTTACCACCGCGATCATGATAAAGTGGCACTTTATGATATCAAAGCGGATCCCGGTGAGCAGCATAATATTATCTCGGAACATCCTGATATTAAAGAGCTGTTAACAGCGAAACTTTCAGATGCAGTGCAAAATGGAAGGACCACACCCGGACCTGCCCAAAACAATGACGGTCTGCCATACTGGGAACAACTTTACTGGATGGAGAGGCCTTGATAATGACAAAATATCATAAAAATATAGCCCTGATCCTGTTACTGCTGATAAACACTATTTCCGTCCTGGGTCAGCCACCGGATGAGCCGCTGAGACCGGAAGAGTGGATTCAGAAAATGGGTAACGGAAACTGGATGATCTTTCATATTCCGCAGGATGATTTTGGATTTGCCGATGTCTCTTTCTCCCCTGAGATCCTTGATTCCCTCAAAGCAGCCGGGTATACCGGGGGTCGCTTACACTGGCAGGCGAGGGCACTGGTAGATTCGGTAAGCCATCTTATCGATACCGCTTCAGTTTCTTATATGTCATGGATCATGGATGAACTGGCAGCTCGTGATATGGCTGTCTGTTTCCAGTACGACTGCCTGGAGAAGGATGAACCCTATTTGATGGATTCGGTGGCTAAAAGCAAATATTTCACCACATGGAAACAATTATGCATTGCATTTAAGGACAAAAGTCACCTGGTAGCAATGTGTCCGGTTATTGAGTTTCATGGCTGGGAATACCTAAAGGACCTGTCCCTGGAATCAAATGACGATAAATATATGCAACAAGTATTCGACAGTACAAATTGGTTTTATAATGAATGTACTACTATTCTCAGGGAACATAACCCCACACGAATAGCTTCTTATAAACCATGGGGCGCTGCCAAGAGAATGGAATTTGAACAACTGGCCTTTCCCTTTGATGCCAATCATCCAAATCCCGATTCAGGGTATTATGTAGCCTCCGGAAGCGGTTCTTATGGGATGGGAGATTGGTCAGATTATGGGATCTGGTCAGCAAATACCCTCGAAGATCTGAAATGGCAGGCTGTGACTGCCGGTTTAGGCAAAGCGGAATTTGGAATACATCATGCAGTTGAATGGCGGG
>JAOZLK010000059.1 GCA_029934875.1 Bacteroidales bacterium
CATTCCAATGTGTCTTATGATTTTCATGTCCTTTGGTTTTTCTGATTACTAACAATACAAAAATAAGGATGGAAAGCGTACAACTTGGTTAATGCTTGGTTAACGATAGGTTAAGGGGCTTTGAAAGGTATTATATTAGCAAAAATATTGATCTGGATGAAAAGTCGAATCCTCATCTTCTTATCTGCTCTGGCACTCATTGTCCTTGTTGCCATGCAGTTCATATTTGTTACCGATACCTATGTGACAAAACAGAAACAATTTGATAGCAGGTATGGAAATCTCGTAAAAAAGGGAATGGCGGTCTTTACCAGCCAGGATTTTAATTATGATTTCGATTCGGTGATGTACATACTGGATAACCTGTCCCTTGAATATATTTATGGTAGTCAGGACAGCCTTCCAGGGCATCCCGGGGAATTATTCCTGAATTCCATGGCTGGCTACCGGGAGCCTGAAATATTCCTCAGGGATTTCATGCATAAAGCCGGTGAGGAGCCGGATTTTACCTACCACGTTCAGTTAAACGAACTTTACTTTCTGAACCTGGGTTTCGAAAAGAAGGTTTACCCCGACAGCCTGCTTCTTCCAGGGGCCCCCCAGGATGCCCTCCTTGCCGGATCCTATACTCATGAACGGAATTTTTTCAGGATTTCCTATGATATCTATATCGACTTTGAGGATCGTAATAAGATGATCCTGAATGAAATGTGGCTCATCCTTTCACTTTCGGTATTCACCCTGCTCCTGGTCTTTACCGTCTTCTACATTACCCTGCGCTCTATGTTGTTGCAGAGGCGCCTGTCGGAGATGAAGACCGACTTCATAAACAATATGACACATGAACTGAAGACCCCGCTCTCGACCATTTCCGTGGCTTCAAGCTCCCTGGGAAAGCGGTCAGTGATCCAGGAGGAGAAAATGGTTGAGGAGCTTTCTCAGATTATAAAGAAACAGAACAGACATCTTTCCGAGCTCATCGACAGGATTCTTGACATCAATATCTGGGAACGCGACCAGGTACGGCTGAAGAGGCAGGAAATAGATGCGGAAAAATGGATCAGGGAACTGACACAAACCTTCCTTCTGAAGCAGGAGGGATCAGGCCTGGATATAGACCTGGAAGTAGACGCCTGCCCGGAGACCATCTGGATGGATGAGGTACACATGTCAACCACTATCAATAATATCCTTTCCAATGCAGTTAAATATGGTCACTCCCCTTGCAAAATCAAGGTAATCGTAAGCGGAAAGAACGGTTTCCTTGAAATTGCCATTTCAGATAACGGACCCGGAATCAGAAGGGAGGAGCTAAAACACGTTTTCGAAAAATTCTATCGCGGAAAGGAGTCCAAAGAAAGGGTGATAAAGGGGCTTGGACTGGGACTCTATTACGTGAAGCAGATTACCGAGGCTCATGGGGGAACACTTGGTGCAAAAAGTACACCCGGCAAGGGTGCTGAATTTATCATTCAAATACCAATTCAAAATGGAGATACTGCTGGTTGAAGACGACGTTGACCTTCAAAAGGTGCTCGCTCAATATCTGGAATTATCAGGTTTCACTGTACACTGTGCACATCATGGAAAACATGGCCTGGAACAGTTTCACAAACATCATTGTGATCTATGCATCCTGGATGTAATGATGCCGGTTATGGATGGCTTCTCCCTGGCTGGGGAGATACGGAAACTGGATCCCGTAATGCCCATCATTTTTCTGACAGCCAAGAACCAGAAAGAGGACAAACTAAGGGGTTTGAAGCTGGGGGCGGACGATTATATTACTAAACCTTTCGAGGCAGAGGAACTGGTGCTACGCATACACAACATCCTCAGGAGGTCGGGCAAGGAAGATCTTCAAACCGTTCAGCTTGGTAAGCTGCATATTCGCTTCAATGAACTTGTGATTGAAAGTGGTGAAGAGCAGTACGCAATCACGCCCAAAGAATCTGAGCTGCTCAGGTATATGATCACTCACCCCAACACCCTGCTTACAAGGGAACAGATCCTGGAGGATTTATGGGGACAAAACGATTACTTCATGGGACGGTCAATGGATGTCTTTATCTCCAGGTTGCGAAAATACCTGCAAAACGAGTCCACGGTATCCCTGGAAACAAAAAGGGGTGTGGGATTTATCTTTAAGATATCATCCCACACCCCCTGATATAAGTTCAGGAAACTCTATTTTCTAACGGTTCCTTTCAGAACGCGCGTTGTCTGTTCTCCTTTAATGGTATCATAAACCACCGGTGTGGCAATAAAGAGAGATGAATAGGTACCGACTACGACACCAACCATCAGTGCGAATACGAATCCTCTGATCACATCGCCGCCAAAGACAAAGATTGCCAGCAGAACGAAGAAGGTACTGAAGGAGGTACTGAAGGTACGACTCAGTGTAGAGTTCAAGGCGGAGTTGAAAATATCCTTACGTTCACGCTTCTTCTGCAGTCCCACATACTCCCTGATCCGGTCAAATACAACCACTGTATCGTTGATGGAATAACCCACAACGGTAAGTATCGCTGCAATAAAGGACTGGTCAAGCTCCAGGGAGAATGGCAGGATTCCGTTGAATATGGAGAAAATCCCAATTACAATCAGCACATCATGCACCAGTGCTGCCAGAGCACCCAATCCAAATTGCCAGTTGCGGAAACGAGCCAGGATGTAAAGGAAGATGATCAGCAGTGAGGCAAAGATCACGAAGACTGCAGTACGCTTAATGTCATCGGCAATGGTTGGGCCCACCTTGTGAGCACTGATTATATAATCCTGACCGTTCAGGAAGTCATCCAGTTGAGCATCACTGTCAAGATAAGGCTTCAGACCATCGAACATTTGCGCCACAATAATAGAGTCTACCTCAGCGCGATCATCATTAATGAGATACTTGGTTGTCACCCTGACGGTACTGTTATTACCATAGGTTATAACTGTTGGAGCCTCTCCAAAGGCAATTTCCAGCTTATCCTGAATTTCAATAGTTTCGACCTCCTGCGGGAAAGCAATCACATAGTTGCGACCACCCTGGAAATCCACGCCCAGATTCAAGCCGCGGGTAGCCAGCGAACCAATACTAAGCGCAATAACCACAGCAGAGATCACATAGAAAACCTTCCTTTTCCCAATGAAATCAATCTTAGTGTTTTTAAAGAAATTCCTCGATATCTTAGTGTCGAAAGTAATACTGATCCCCTTGGACAGCATCTTTTCATACATCAGCCTGGTAAGGATGATGGCACTGAAAAGAGAGGTCAGTATACCAATTACAAGTGTGGTGGCAAAACCCTTGATAGGTCCGGTTCCGAAAAAGAAGAGAATCAAACCAGTAAGGAAGGTGGTAATCTGCGCATCAAAAATGGCAGAGTAGGCGTTTTTATAACCGTCCTTAATCGCTGCTTTCAGATTCTTTCCAGCGGCAAGCTCCTCTCGTATCCTTTCATAAATCAGCACGTTCGCATCCACCGACATACCAATTGTCAGTACGATACCGGCTATACCAGGAAGGGTCAGGACTGCCTGCAGTGAGGCAAGTACTCCCATTAAAAAGAACATGTTAGCGACCAGCGCAATATCGGCAACCATACCTGCCCTGCGGCTGTAATAGAAAATCATGTAGGCCAGTACAACAATGAAAGCGATCATGAATGAATTCATACCATCCTTAACCGATTTCGCACCAAGTGAGGGTCCGATTACTTCGCTGGACACGACATGTGCACGAGCCGGCATTTTACCTGATTTCAGGATATTGGCAAGGTCATCGGCATCGGCCTGGGAAAACTGCCCTGATATGGAGGAGCTACCACCCTTGATTTCTTCATTCACATTGGGAGCAGAGTAAACCAAACCGTCGAGTACAATGGCAATGGATTGCCCTACATTCTCCCTGGTTACATTGGCCCACTTCTTGGCACCTTCAGCATTCATGTTCATGCTAACATTGAACTCCCCTGTGTAGGGATCAGTTCCAACCCTTGCATCGGTAACATACTTACCCTCCATAACCGGCTGGCCATTACGGGTTGCTCTGAGGGCATGAAGCCTTATGAACTCTCCATTATCGCCGTCGGGCTGGAAATGCCATGAGAAAACCAGGTCAGAGGGAAAGAGTTGCTTGATTTGCGGAATCCTCAAATATTCGTTGACTTTGGCAGTATCTTTAATGAGAACTACACCCACTGTTGATCCGGGAATGAACTGACGCTGGTTATCCAGGTAGGGAGTCAGTACAGCAATCAGCGGATTCTCACGGTAAAACTGGGCCTCCTGATCACTTAGCGCGGCTGTTGAGTCCAAATCGGTGAGCAGATCAAGACTGGTTGTATCAAGGAGGTCTTCCTGGGGAATATCCAGAAGCGATTCATCGCTTGCAGGGGCTTCCGTAAGATCAGTCTCTGTTGATTCTTCTGTGCTTACTCCAGCTTCATCGGCTGCTAAAATAGTAGCCAGGGAGGTATTTGCCTCATCCAGGTAATTCCAAACCTCAGATGCCTGGAAGGTGGTCCAGAACTCCAGGTTGGCTGTTCCGGTCAGAAGTTTAGTAACCCTTTCTGGCTCCTTCACTCCGGGAAGTTCAATCAGAATTCTTCCCTGGCGCTCCAGTTTCTGGATGTTCAGCTGAACAACCCCAAAACGGTCAATCCGGTTTCTCAATACGTTGTAGGAATTGTCGATGGCACCTTCGGCAGTGACCTTAAGGTAGTCAACAACCTCCTGGTTGGTGGTATTAAAATCGATGGATCCCCTGGTCTCGGGAGTCATGAAAAACTGCGCAAGCTGTGCTCCAGGATTCAATTCCTCGAAAGCATCAGCAAATAGGTTTACGTAATCCGCCTGACTGTTGGCCTTCTTGGTATGAGCAAGAGCCATGGTCTCAGTAAACACGGGATCGGTCAGATACTGCGGAGCTGCTATGGACCGGATGATATCTTCAACTGCGATTTCCAGGATTACGTTCATCCCACCTTTCAGGTCGAGACCCAGATTCACTTCTCTCTCTTTACACTCCTGGTAGGTATATTTCCTGAAGAGTACATTGTAAACAACCTCTCCCTTCATTGAGTCCAGGTACGAACGTTCAATCCGTACATCGCCATTGGCAGCATTGCTTGCATCCTTTTCTACCTTCCGGGCAAAAACAGTAAACAAGAGCTGGTAAACACTGACGATGACCAGAAGAATCGTAAAGAACTTGATTGCGCCTTTATTCTGCATTTTTAACTAGTTTATTGATAGTAACTTGCTTATTTTTTCTGAATAGGCCGCAAATATAGCACTATTTTTTTGCACTTTGGAGGGATGCCTTAAAAAAATGCGCAACTGGTACCAGAACCAGTCGCGCATTATTCTTAAGTTAAATCGTTCTAAATATGATATTTACATAAACTGTCAGAAAAGCTTCATGTCATCCAGTGACTTCATGACCTCCTTTACACTTTCGACCGACGATTGCAACAACTTTTTCTCATCATTATTCAGGCTGATCTCAATGATCTCTTCCACCCCGTCTTTTCCCAGTATCACGGGCACACCCAGGTAGATATTTTTCTGGCCATACTCACCGTTCAGGTAGGCGCATACCGGGAAGATCCTTTTCTGGTTATCCACAATTGCTTCTACCATCTGAGATACAGCAGCCCCTGGAGCATACCATGCAGAGGTACCTATAAGGCTTACCAGTTCGCCCCCACCCTTTCTCGTTCTGTCTACGATCTTATCAATCACTTCCTTGCCCAGTAATTCGGTAACCGGAATTCCACTTACAGAGGTGTACCTTGGCAGCGGCACCATGGTATCGCCATGGCCCCCCAGCAACATGGCATGAATATCTGTTGGAGCAACCTCCAGGGCGCTGGCTAAAAATGCCTTATAACGACCAGTATCCAGAATGCCCGCCATCCCGAATACCTTGTGCGAGTCCTTATTGGCCGCAAGATAAGCCGCATAGGTCATCACATCAAGGGGATTGGAGACCACAATAATAATGGCATCGGGCGAATATTTAACCGCCTTCTCTGTTACCTCTTTGACAATGTTTGCATTGGTTTTAATCAGGTCGTCCCTCGACATTCCGGGCTTACGTGGAATACCCGAAGTAATCACGATGATTCCCGATCCCTTGGTCTTCAGGTAATCATTGGTTGATCCGGTCACCCGGGTGTTAAAGTGGTTGATGGAGGAGGTCTGCCAGATATCCAGTGCTTTTCCTTCGGCCAATCCTTCCTTTATATCAAGAAGGACAACCTCGTCGGCAAGGTCTTTATGAGCAATCACATTTGCACAGGTTGCGCCAACATTTCCGGCGCCGATTACAGTAATCTTATTCATACTAATTAGGTTTTAAAGTTAAAATCACTTTTTAAAATAGGTTCATTTAGGTGTAGCGCCATAAATGTAATAAAATCTACCGGTGAGTATATTGTTTTTTAGCATGCCAAGGCTCCTTTGCTTGACTTTAAGCGCTATTTATGGTAAATTGAGAAAGAACCATCCCTTCATACCATGCAAATCGATCTGTCAAAATACCTCACGGACTGGTACAAAGAAGATTTATCAAAGAATATCTTCCCCGGACCAGTGGTTACGGTCTCCAGAGAAGTGGGCTGCCCGGCCAAAGGGATTGCCGCCTGTTTAACCAAAGAACTCAATAAGATTAAAAAAGGACAGCTAAAAAAGCATCCGTGGAGATGGATCAGCAAAGAGATTCTCATGGAGTCAGCCAGGGAGCTGCAGGTTGACTCAAGCCAGATCCAGCATATATTTGATTACAAGAGCCGGGGGGTTCTTGAGGATCTGCTGTTTGCACAATCAAAGGATTACTACAAATCGGACCTGAAGATAAGATCCACCATTGCCAAAGTAATTCGGAAATTTGCCAATGAGGGAAATGCTGTAATCGTTGGCAGGGGTGGTGTGGCCATTACAAGGGATATACCAAAGTCACTGCATATATTCCTGGAGGCACCCCTGGAATGGAGGACAATCCGCGTGGCTGAAAAACTCGATTGCTCAATTGAACAGGCCAGGTCACACGCCCAGAATATTGATAAAAAGCGCACCCATTTCAGGGATTACTTCCAGGGAAAGGGAAGCGATTATACCCGATTCGACCTTAAACTGAACTGCATGACCTTAGAGGCCCAGGAGATAGTTGAAATCATCATCGGGGCACTCAAAACCAAATCAATGCTTTAAACCAATACTTTCCCCGTCATATCTGAAGGGCGCTTCAATCCCATGATTTGCAGAAGGGTAGGTGCCACATCTGCAAGAATTCCCGATTCGATTTTTTCATAGGCATCTGTAACCAGTATGCAGGGTACAGGGTTCAGGGAGTGAGCCGTATTGGGTGACCCATCCTTGTTGAAGGCGTGATCAGCATTACCATGATCGGCAATAATCATTACATCATAATCCTTCTGCCTGGCGGCCTCTACCACCTGGCCCACACAGTCATCCACAGTTGTGACGGCCTTCTCGATGGATTCGTACACACCGGTATGGCCCACCATATCGCCATTGGCAAAATTGAGACAGATAAAATCGGGCTCATCATCCGCAATGGATTTGATAACTGCATCTTTTACCTCAACAGCACTCATTTCGGGCTGAAGGTCATAGGTCGCCACTTTGGGCGAGGCAACCAGTATCCTTTTCTCATGATCAAATTCTGCCTCCCGGCCACCGGAGAAAAAGAAGGTGACGTGGGCATATTTTTCGGTCTCGGCGATTCTAAGCTGACTCAGCCCGGCTGCTGAAACCAATTCACCCATGGTTTGCGTTACATTATCCTTGTCATAGATCACATGCATTCCCTTAAAAGTAGCATCATAGGGAGTCATGGTACAGTAATACAATGGAAGGGTAAGCATTCCATGCTCAGGCATATCCTGCTGACTCAGAACAAGGGTCAACTCCTTTGCCCGGTCGTTTCGGAAATTAATAAATACCACCACATCACCATCCTGAAGATTACCCACGGGCTTTCCGGCATCATCCACAACGACAATCGGTTTTACAAATTCATCGGTAACTCCTTCGTCATAGGACTTCTGGATGGCCTGAATTACATCCGTAGTTACTTCACCCTTTCCATGGACCAGAAGATCGTAGGCATCTTTCACCCGCTCCCATCTTTTATCCCTGTCCATGGCATAATAACGACCAATGAAAGAAGCAATCTTTCCATTGGAAGAAGAGAGATGTGCTTCGAGCTCCTCCATGTAACCCTTCCCGCTTCGGGGATCGGTATCGCGCCCATCGCCAAAAGCATGAATAAATACATTATCAAGATCATACTGTGCGGTCATATCGCACAACTTATAAAGGTGCTTATCCAGCGAGTGCACACCTCCATCGGAAAGCAAACCCATGAAGTGTACCTGCTTCCCATTATCTCTTGCATATGAAAAGGCTTCCACCAGGGTTTCATTCTCAAAAATGGTATTATCCCTGCATGCTATATTGATCTTAACCAGGTCCTGGTATACCACACGACCAGCGCCAATATTCAGATGTCCCACTTCAGAATTTCCCATTTGTCCGTCGGGTAAACCCACATTCTCTCCCGAAGCAAGCAGTTGGGAAGAGGGATAATCCTTTTCCAGACGATCCATATTGGGTGTTGCTACCTGGCTGATCACATCAGCTTTATCTCCTTTACCAATCCCCCATCCGTCGAGGATCATCAACATTGTTTTCTTTTGACTCATATCTGTTTGCTTGAATATCTATGACAACAATCCGGCCTAATTGTTTGATTTTTAAACCAGCGTGCAAAGATAGTTGATTTTTTTTTTGCGAAAAATTACCAGCTTGCTTCAAATCACGGCAAGAACAATTTAACAGGAGTGCTGTTTCATCAATGTCACCAGTCGGGATTAAATATGCAAATCAAGTCCGTATTCCTTAGCCTTTACATTGCCCTCTTTCTCCTGGATTCCTGCTCATCTCAAAACAGAAACACCATGGAAGACCATGCCCATACCAACGCCCTGATCAACGAGACCAGCCCCTACCTGCTGCAACATGCACACAACCCTGTCAACTGGTATCCATGGGGAGAAAAGGCACTTGAGAAGGCTCGAAAGGAAGGAAAGTTGATCATCGTCAGTATCGGTTATTCCTCCTGTCACTGGTGCCATGTAATGGAGCATGAGAGTTTTGAAGACAGTACGGTGGCCCAACTTATGAATGATCATTTTGTATGCATCAAGGTGGACCGTGAAGAGCGACCCGATATCGATCACATTTATATGACAGCCGTTCACCTCCTGAATCAGCAGGGTGGTTGGCCCCTTAACTGCATTGCCCTTCCCGATGGGCGACCCATCTGGGGTGGAACCTATTTCCCAAAGGCACAGTGGATAAATGCCCTGAGCCAGGTCCGTGACTACCACGAAAAGAACCCGGAAGAGACCGAGGCTTATGCCACCAAACTCGCTGAAGGAATAGCCCAGAACTCCATCTTCCAGGCAGACGAAGTTGCATCCCCCCTGTCAAAGGAAGAGCTTGCAGCCACCATTAAAAAATGGTCAAAGCAGTTTGATCCCAAATACGGAGGTATGCAGGGTGCTCCCAAATTCCCTATGCCCCTTAGCCTGGAATTTCAACTTCAATACGGGGTTCAGACCGGTGATCAGGAAATCCTGGATCATGTGTCTACCACCCTGACCATGATGGCCAGGGGAGGGATCTACGACCAGGCCGGGGGTGGCTTTTCCCGCTACTCGGTCGATCCGATCTGGAAAGTGCCACATTTTGAGAAAATGCTTTACGACAATGCCCAGTTGATTGGCCTCTATGCCATGGCCTACCAGGTATTTGGAGATGAAAGCCACAGGCATGTGATAGAGCAAAGCATTGCCTTCCTGAAAAGAGAGATGACCAACAGTGAGGGATCCTTTTACAGTGCCCTGGATGCAGACAGTGAGGGGGTGGAGGGAAAGTTTTACGTTTGGAAGCAGGAGGAGCTGGAAGAACTGCTGAGGGGCGATTTTGACCTGTTTTCGGAATACTACAACATCAATAAGACTGGTTTCTGGGAACATGGGAACTACATACTTTACCGCAGCAGTGATCCGGGCATCTTTGCCACAGCCCAAGGTCTGGAGCCCCAGGCATTCAAAAAAAGAATAGCTTCCTGGAACAAGCTATTGCTCGATGCCCGAAGCCAAAGAGTCAGGCCGGGTCTGGATGATAAATCTCTCACATCCTGGAATGCCCTGATGATCTCAGGCTTGGTGAAAGCGTATCGGGCTACCGGTGAGGCAGAATACCTGGAAATGGCAGCCAGGTGTGCAGCCCTTATCAGAGATAAAATGTGGAGCAAGGAACAGGTCCTTCATCGAAACTATAAAGCAGGCAGGGTGACCATCCCCGGTTTTCACATCGATTATGCGCTCACCATCGAGGCCCTCCTGGACCTGTACGAGTCGACCATGGAAAAAGGGTGGCTCGAACTGGCTCAGGAAATGACTGAAGTCAGCATAAAGAAATTTTACGATCCTGCATCGGGTATGTTCCGATACAATGCAGACGACACCGAAGTATTGATCACCCACCACCTGGAGACCCAGGACAACGTGATCCCCTCCTCTAACTCCGTAATGGCCAACTCCCTATTCAGATTGGGGCAGCTGCTTGTACAAAGAGAATACCTGGAAATCTCCTCCTCTATGGTGGAACAAATGAGTGCCCGGATCGGACAGTACCCCAATGGTTTTTCTGGCTGGGGCAAACTCCTTCTCAAGCAGCTGCATCCGTACTACGAAATCGCAGTGGTGGGACCCGATGCAGCAAAAGTGCTGGCACAGATTCAATCCGAATACCTGCCCCAGGGGGTGGTGGCTGCCACCAGCAAGGAAAGTAATCTTCCGCTTTTCAAAGGACGGTACACAAAGGATAAAACCCATATCTTTGTGTGTCGGGACAATGTTTGTCAACTGCCAGTAGAAGACTTGAAAGATGCTAAAGCAATCTACAATCATTAATAAACTGAAGGAGCTCAAAGAGGCTGCCTTGAATCTTCCAATCAAAGATTCAAGGAGCCACCGCTTTGCGAAAAAGTATGCAAACAGGACCAGCCAGCTCATCAAAGAAGGCACAAAAGCCGTTGGCGAGGAGGCTGAAGAGACCGAGCAAATGGCCAAGTCCTTTTTTAAGATGCTGGAGGCTAAGCTTGACCTGAGTGGACGAACTGAACCACCTACGGAGGAGGAGGTAAAAGCCGCCATTGAACAGCTCAAGGATGTGGGGCGCTTTTCAATTTTCGCTACCCTGGTCATCCTGCCCGGTGGGGTGGTTTCCCTGGTGGGTCTGGAATTACTTGCCCGAAAATTCGGGATCAATGGATTCAACTTGATCCCTTCCTCCTTTCGGAAAAAGAAGGCTTCAAATCTCCCGGCCAAACCGGGAAGCTGAATTTGGTTTGATTTTTGATCTGCTTTAAGCACAGAAACAGCTCAAAATGAAAAAAAACCTGATCCTTTTATCCATCCTTTTTTTTCCCTTCCTTGCGCAGGGACAGAAAGTCTATAAAGTAAAGTACGATTCGCAGGCCGACCTGAAAGTCTTCATTGTTAAGTATGAGTCTCAATGCGACCTGAAAGTTTTTTTCGTTGAGTATGAGTCTCAGGCAAAAGAAGATGGCCTATGGTATTTTGTGGAGTATGAATCACAGGCCGACAAAAAAGTGTATTTTGTGGAGTATGAGTCGCAAGCCGACCTGAAAATATTTATTGTGAAATACGAATCTCAGGCAGGTTGGGGGAAATCTGAAAAACAACACCTGCTCCTATAGTTTACATATGTCAAGACTTACTCCATTTTTCCTTGTCTTATCACTGCTAACAAGCCTGTTAAGTTTTACAAGCAATGCCCAGGAAACCACCTCCACGACCGACTGGCCGCAATGGCGAGGTCCCGATCGAAGCGGAACCTGGTACCATGGCCCGAAACTGGATACCCTCACCGTAGAGCATGTCACCAACATATGGGAAGTAGCTGTGGGAAGCGGCTATTGCGGTCCGACTGTGGCCAATGGACTGGTCTATGTCATGGACCTTATGGAAGGTTCGGAAAGGGTGCATTGTTTTGATGCCCTCACCGGCAAAAGCCAATGGATTTATCACTACCCGGTGGAGTATACCGTGGGCTACCCTACCGGCCCGAGAGCATCGGTTCTGATTTCATCGGGGAAAGCATATAGCTGGGGTACTATGGGACAATTGCATTGCATGGATGCGAGAACTGGTGAGCTTATCTGGAAAAGGAATACCCTGGAAGAGTATCAGAGCCTGATGCCTATCTGGGGAATGGCCTCCAATCCCATCCTTGTAGATCAGCTGCTGATTGTTCAGGTAAGTGGAGCGGATGGAGCCTGTTTGGTGGCATTTGATAAAGATTCCGGAAAAGAACAATGGCGTGCCGTGGACGATGAAGCATCCTATACCTCCCCCATCCTCATCTCCCAGGCCGATAAGCAGGTCTTGGTTTGCTGGACAGCCAGCATGCTTGTTGGGCTGAATCCTAAGACCGGATCTGTGTACTGGAGCATCCCCCTGGAGCCACTTAAAACGAACATGTCCATATCCGATCCCGTGTACGAGGCACCCTATATTTTTCTCAGTGCCTTTTTTGACGGCTCCTATCTGCTAAAGCTGGATCAGCAATCCTTTTCAGCCAAACTTGTCTATCACCGTATTGGAAGCAACGAAAGAAATACTGAAGCCCTTCATTGTTGCATCTCGACGCCCATGATCAGGGGAGACCATGTTTACGGGATTGGATCCTACGGAGAAGCTCGTTGTCTTGATCTGAAGAGCGGTGAACGCCTCTGGGAAGATCTTAGCCTGGTTCCACCGGAACGATGGGCTAACGTACACCTGGTAAACCAGGAAAATCAAACCTGGGGCTTTAACGAAACAGGAGAATTATTGCTCGGAGAATTTA
>JAOZLK010000465.1 GCA_029934875.1 Bacteroidales bacterium
TGGTTGGACAGCTCTATGATGACCCCAAATATGACAAGGTACGCGATAACGCCTTCCTGATCTTCTATATGGGAATCAATGTGGGTGCATTCTTTGCTCCTTTTGCCGCGATGGGCGTCAGAAACTGGTGGCTGAAAACCAACGGTTTCCTGCATGACGGTAGCCTGCCAGCCCTTTGTCACCAATATAAAGACGGAGTCCTTCAAGATACAACAATCCTCCAGCAACTGGCCGATGCGGTCAGCATGAACGGACCTGTGACCGACCTGGGGGCCTTCACTACTTCTTATATCGAAGTATTTTCAAAGGGATATAATTTCGCTTTCGGGATTGCAGCCATTGCCATGGTGATCTCACTGGCTGCCTACCTGATCTTCAACAAGCACCTTCCCAAGCGGGAGAAAGCAGTAGGTGAAAAAACCATTACACTCAGGGAGAAGCCCCTGGCAATTCCTGTGGCACTTGTGGCCGCAGCCATTACAGCCGTTCTGATTAGCTTCGTAAAAGACATTGCAACCGGAGCTGCCATCGGCCTTTTTGTGGGTTTTGTAACCTGGATTGTAATGATAGCCACCAAGGAAGAAAAACAACGGGTGGTATCACTGCTTCTGGTATTCTTCGTGGTAATATTCTTCTGGATGGGTTTCCACCAGAACGGACTTACAATGACTTTCTTTGCCAGGGACTATACTGTGAAAACAGTGGGCCCGGGTACCTTTATGTTCTTCACCCTTTACAGGATACTTGCAGTCATTGTATTTATTGCGGGAATTGTATTGTTGATGGGAAAGGATACATTCAAGAACAAACGAATCATTGGGGCTGTGATGACCGTGGTGGGTGGATCGGTAGGATACTGGTTATACACCAAGGGTGAGGCCAGCAACCCCATTGCCCCCGAGGTATTTCAGTCCTTTAACCCCTTATTCATTGTCTCCCTCACTTTTGTAGTGATGGCAGCCTTTGCATGGCTCAATAAAAAAGGAAAAGAGCCATCAACGCCTAAAAAGATTGGAATCGGAATGCTTATCGCAGCCCTGGGCTTTGTGGTCATGGTGATCGGATCCCTCAAGCTGATTTCACCGGTTGACCTCCAGGTGCTCAATGATGCAGGAGAGGTGGTGAAAGTTAACCCGGTACCGGATTCTTCAAGGATCATGCCCTACTGGCTTATGTCAACCTACCTGGTGCTGACTTTTGCAGAGCTCTTCCTGAGTCCCATGGGTCTCTCTTTCGTTTCCAAGGTTGCTCCCACCAGGTTCCAGGGTGTGATGCAGGGAGGCTGGTTATTGGCCACTGCTGTTGGAAACAAACTGCTCTTTATCGGAAGCTTTTTCTGGGAAAAAATCCAGCTGTGGCAACTGTGGTCAATATTTGTTGTCACTTGCCTCCTTTCTGCTGCCTTCATCTTCTCCATCCTGAAAAGGCTGGAAAAGGCAACGAAATAGAAAAGAGCTAAGCTCATTTACAAAATAAGAGCCGTCTCCTCCGGGGGGCGGCTTTTTTTTCTGATTATTATCGGGAGCCCGGTTTCGCAAAAACAAAGAGTCACAGATGTGTAACTTTTCATATTTATGTAACTTCCCTGCTTAATCTGCAAACAGGTCGGAAACCCTTGTGATATCCCCGTCGGTTTGGGCGGGGACAAGTCCCAGGATGTGGGCAATGATGCCATAAACCTCTACGTTGGAGAAGGGATCGCTTACATGGCCCTTTTTAAAGGCCGGACCCTCACCCAGGAAAATTGTATGCATGTCGGTAAAGGCATTATCATAGCCATGAGCCCCACCGGAGTATCCCGAAGGATCGGATTTGGTACCGATGCTCCAGAGGCTGTCAGCCACCACCACAATACCAGGGAAACGCGGACTGCTTCCATAGTTAAGGCGAGGAGGAATATCTTCCTTTTGCCAGGCGCTGACCCCTTCTATTACGTCAAGAGCCATGGTGATTGAATCCTCAAAGCCATCTGCAGACTCAATAAGGTAAACAGGATTTCCACCAATCACCTCTTCGGTCCACCCCTTTTTCAAATAGTCCATTATGTTGACATACCTGTCAGCAGATATTGGACCCATTCCATGATCTGAAAGAACAATCAGGTTTACTTTATCAGCGATATCCAGCTTTGAAATACGGGTCCTCAGTTCACCAAGGATCGCATCAAGGCTTTCTATAACTTCACCGGTTTCAGGATGTTCAGGACCCACATCATGTGCAATGCCGTCGGGTTCATCAAAATAAAGAGTGATCAATCCGGGCCTCTTGTTAAGAGGCATCTCCAGCCACTCGATAACCTGGTCAACCCGGTCCATGTACGGAATATTTCCATTATACCGCTTCCAGTATGTGGGATGGGTTCCGCCAATGGGAGCTTCGCTCCCCACCCAGAAATAGCATGCTGATTTCACACCCTGCTTCTCTGCACTAAGCCATATGGGTTCTCCAAAATAGGCAGCAGGATTCTCAACCATGGAACGATCCCCAATGCGATAAATCCCATTAAGATCAGGAGCATAAAAGCTATTGTTAATGATTCCGTGATGATCCGGGTACAGACCTGTAGCCAGGGTATAATGGTTTGGAAATGTCTTGCTGGGAAAGGATGGGATCAATTTACCGGCCCTCACTCCTGCGGTGGCCATATCATCAAAATTCGGCGTATTATAGAGGTCTGTATAGTCCCACCTGAAGCCATCAAAGGAAACCATCACCACATATGAATCGATGGGCACCCCCTTTTCCTCTGTTTTCTCCTTTTGTTTACATGAAAAAAGGAAGATAAAAACCAGAGTCGCCAGCAAAAGGGAATGAATACTTTTCATAGAAAAAACCTATTCGTTTGGAGTAAAATCGAGGTACTCTCTCTTTCCGTCATCCATGGGTACAAAGAAGAATTCTCTTCGTGGAAGTTCGGGAACCTCAAACTCCATGATGGACATATCGCTTCTGAACTGATAGAAGCTGATCATGCTATTCTCATACCCTCCGGCTGAACTTACCCTTGAAAAATCATAGGGATCGAGCACCAGCGAAGGCTTATACTCATCCAGCGAAAGGATGAAACGCGGGCCGTATTCCCGTAGGGCATTGACAAAATAGAAGGTAATATCAAAACCAGTTATACCATAATTGATTCCCCGTTTTGTCATTGAGCCGGGTTCGGCATAAAAATGATCCCTGTATATCTTCAGAAATGAATCAACCCCTGAATCAAGGTAATCCATCCGGAAAGAACTATAATAGATCAAACCCAGTCCATGATAGTACCTGGAATCAATACTGGAGAATTCTGTCCAGTACGGGCTACCCACTAGCTCAATATCATAATCATTAAGTCTGAAGTACAGGGTATTTACAACCCGACTGGCAAGTGCCTCATTACTAGAGGGAACCACAATAAGGTTCTTTCTGTCCCTGGAAAGTGAGAGCACGATTTCGTCGGTATGTCCAAGGGTCAACACCAACTCTTTGAAAACCACAGGTTCTTCAGGGCGATAATCATCAAAGCCATCAAAAATAAAATCCTGGAGTAAAACGTTCTTTTCCCGGTCCAGCGAATCCTCCTCCCTTACATACACAATGTTATAGTCATGTTTACTTGCTACAAGCTTGGCAAGGTCAATATAAGATCTGTCCAGGGAAGGATTTACCTGGAAAAGGTAGGGGTTGTTCCAGAGGTAATCCAATTTATTATAGAATGGAGTTACCATGGGAATATTATTCCTCCTGGCAAAGGCTGAAGCGATTTCAAGGTTGAAGGGGAAAAATGGTCCGATCATAAGATCCATGTTGTTCATGCCAGTCTCTTCCAGTATTTCCTCCATCCGCCCCATACTCTTTCTTGTATCAAAATATCTGACATCCAGCTTCATGCCTGTCTTTCGCATGGAGTCAAGGGCAAGAAGGGAGCCCTGAAAAAACTCAAGGTATTTTACCGATTGGGGCTCCTTCTGGTCATTCATGTAGCGATCAATAATCCTGTTGCGGCGCGTTACTGATTCCACATCCTTAATAAGAGAGTCAAGTGGTTCAGGCTCCCTGAAATCGAAAGGAATGAAAAAAGCAACACGATAGCTGCGGTTCTGGTCATCATGGGGTCCAAGCAACTCCTCGTAATTATATGCTTCGGCTAGTGAATCATCTG
>JAOZLK010000466.1 GCA_029934875.1 Bacteroidales bacterium
CAGGGGAAGGCACTCCTGAGACTTGAGATCACCGATGTTCCCGAAGGAAGCCAGGAGATTATCATGGATAAACTGAGATCAATAGAATTATTAAAACAATAAGAATCCGGTATTGATATTTGTACATAACCATTAAAATTATACGATATGAAAATCAGGAATTTATCTATAGTATTATTGATTGGAATGCTGATTGGTCTAAACCCTTTCGCCCGTGCCCAGGAATCTTCTGTTGACCCGTTTTTAGGCACATGGGCCCTGGATCCGGATTATGAAAGTAACAGAGTCGGGTGGATTGAAATCCGCCAGGAGAAAGGATACATCGATGCAGAGGTGCTATGGCGTTGGGGAGGTGTATACCCTGTCGATTTTGTATATGTTGAGGGTGATCATTTGTTTATTATGCGTGGCAAGGATGTAGTTCGGGAAAAGGACAAAGCTGGCAAAGCTGTGAGAACGCAACACCAGATTTCCTGGTTTGAAATGAAGAAAGAAGGAGATGATATACTATCGGGGATTGCCTATTTCCCGAACAGGAATAGTGTTGGAATAGAATCTGTAAGCTTTACGGGTAAAAGGTTGCCGGACAATTCCCCTGCACCCGATTTGAGTAAGGTGAAATATGGAAAACCAGCTCAAATATTCAACAGTCAAGATCTTTCGGGGTGGAAAGTAATGGGGGAAGATGCTGTCAATGGATGGAAGGTTATGGACGGCATCATGGTGAATGATCCGGTTCAAAAGGAGGGTGAAGAGCATATCCACTACGGAAATCTTCGTACAATCGAATCATTTGAAGATTTTAACCTGACACTGGAGGTAAATGTCCCGGAAGGAAGCAATAGTGGTATTTATCTTCGTGGCATCTATGAGGTACAGGTGATGGATAGTTATGGGAAGCCTCTGGGTTGGAACAATATGGGTGCATTATACAGTAGAATTGTACCAGCTGTTTCTGCTGAAAAGCCGGCAGGAAACTGGCAGAAGATGGATATTACCTTGTATAAGAGGCACTTAACTGTTGTTTTGAATGATCAGATAATCATTGATAATCAAGCTGTTAAGGGAGTTACAGGTGGTGCCTTAACATCTGATGAATTTATACCGGGCCCCATATATCTACAGGGAGATCATGGAAAAGTAAGCTATAGGAATTTCGTACTGACTCCCATCCTGGAATAATACGCAGCGGATAGTTTCTTTCGATTAATCACCTTGATTTAACTCAGAATATATGAAAAGTAAAATCTTTATTCTCAAAATATTATTGATGCTTGTAGGGTTTACCCTAATCCCACAAATATCTGCTTTCTGTTCAAGTGGTGATCAAAACACTATTAAACCTTTTCGTGTGATGGTAATCATTGGGGATCAATGGCAGGATCCTATGAGTTACATGGTAACGAAGCCTGAACAGCCAGATGAATCTATTGGTATTTATCCAAAATTAGATATGGTAGGCCCAAATGATTTTCATCATCTTATGATCTTACTCAAATCATGGTCTATTCCATTTGATGTAGTTCGGCTCGATCAGCAGTTTTTAGACCGCAATATGTTTTTGGATATGGATGGAAAACCCATGTATGGCACCATTATATGGGATGTGAACAACAGCGATAAACTTTTACACCCTGATTATTCCATATTAAAGCGGATGGTGCAAGACTATGGGATTGGACTTGTCGCTCTATCAGACTGTATTTTTCCAGCGGAAATTCAGGATCTATTGGGTCTGAAATATACAGGTTCATGGGAGAGTAAAGACGAAATGAAGGTCGTACAGGAGCATTTTCTGACAGAGGGCTTACATTCAACTTTTAGTGTCGATGATGGAATTTGGGGCTTCATGAAACGACCGCAAATTGAGGTATTAGAAGGTGCAACAACTCTTGTTAAACATGGTTCATATCCAATGATTACAGCAAGAAAGTTAGAAACTAATGCCCGTACAGTATGGATAGGGCATGACAGAAATTATATGTTCTATTTTCAGGACATACGCACATCACTTCGCAGGGCAATAACCTGGACTATTGGTTACAATCTGTACAAAACCTGGGAAAAAGATATAATTATGCGAATGGATGACCCTGGAAACGCTCAAAATGCCTGGTCGCAGGATTTTGATTCCGAGACGCTTTCAGAAGAAGTAATTGAAAAATATCTCATTAAGCCCTTGCAGGAACATAATGCTGTGCTAAATATAAATTTTTTACCTGGCTTTGTAAATGATGAAAAGCGCTGGATAGAACCAAGCTGGCAGAGGCAGTTTACCGATGAATTTGGCACAGCACAGGATTATGTGTCAAGTAAACGAGGCTATGATAAAGGTGTAAAACTGGGAGTATTTGAAGTGATGTGTCATGGTTTGACCCATATGCAGCCCGATTTAACATCCCCTCCTGGCTGGTGGGGGACAGAGTTGGATCAGGAACGTGCACAAGTTGGCTGGTATCGGGAATTTGGAGATACGCGGCGGCACAAGGAGATTCCTGCAGCAGAACAATTCTGGCGTATGAAAACAGCACAACGCTGGCTGGAAAAGCAGTTTGGTGTTACTCCACTGGAATTTAGTCCTGGTGGTGGCGGACGATCAACTTCATACGAAAACAATACATACAGAATAGCAGCTCGATCTGGTTTTGGCTGGTTAAATGGTTATTTAGGGCCCGATATGCTTATTCCCGGTTGGGAGTTCCAGGGTACTCCGGATTCTCCAAAATTCATTGGTTCCCGACCTGGAGCTCATGATAGGGGAATTACACGAGATCCGGACGAATTTGCTACCGTATTTGATGACTATCCTGATTCTCGTTTTATTGGTATTAATGAATATATTGGTTACATGCATGCCAGCAATTCAGGACAACTGGTCACAGGAAAAAAACCACAATTGACTTTCACAGTGGATTATGATCCACATTATTGCTTACACTTTGCGGAACAAGCATCTGCATGGATTTTGGAATTGTCCGATTGGGTGACAAATGAATTGGGTGAAACTCCCATAATCAAAGTCGATGGCAAAGCTATTTCATTCTCAAAAGCATCATACATGATTCCAATCCCGGCAGGTATTGGAAAACATTATATTGAAATAAGCAGATGATTTATATCCCTTTTCTATTGGATTATCTGTAGTCGAATCTTTATCAATAGCGGGTTTTAGATCTTGAAGAATATCTTCCTATTGTAGAGCCAGTAACAGATGTACCATAAAAGGAACCAAACGATGGTGCAGGTGATAATGAGTGCACTGAGTTCGCCTGTCCAGCCAAACAATGCCATTGAGAAGGGTTTGATAATATTATAGATAAACCCTCCGCCTCCAAAACTCGCAAAAAGATAAATGAACAGAGGGTTCATACCCACAACGGCAAAAAACAGGACCCATTTTCGGGACTTTAATACATCGATAATCCAATATGAGAGCGCCATTGCAAGCACTGTCCAACCACCACTGACAATCACAAAGGAGCTGGTGCATATGCGTTTGATAATGGGTGTAAGGGGGCTTAAACCGTAACCGGCAATAAGGCCGATTACACCTGCAATCACCATTATTTTTATTTTTTGCATGGGAGGTCGCTTACTCATCAGCAAGGATCCCACCACAAGGCCCCAAATTGTATGAGCTGTTGTTGGTATTGCATTAAAAGTGACCCAATGTCCATTCAAATTGGCACCACCCCACAACAAGTCGAGCCAGGTGCCAAAATTTTCATTGGCCACAAAAGGATGATTGAATCCGGATACAGGAAAGGTGCGGTAAATGAGTTCAGTAATTCCCAGCAGAGCAAAAGAGACAATAAGCTGAGTTCGAATAGGTTTCCTTATTAAAAGAAATGCGATGATGTAGGTTACAGATAGCTGTGCCAGCACATTCTGAAACCGGGGAGTAATACTGCCGGAACCGACACAGGCGATCGCCCAGCCCAGAAAAAGTAATACCAGGGAACGCTGAATAGCATGTTTGAGTAATAAGCGATAACTATCCCCGCGTTCTGTGCGCTTTGCAAATGAGAAAGGCATGGCAACACCAACAATAAACATAAAAAATGGCTGGACAAGATCCCAGAAACGCAATCCATTCCAGGGATGGTGATGTAACTGGGTGCCGATAAAGTAGATGATACCT
>JAOZLK010000467.1 GCA_029934875.1 Bacteroidales bacterium
AGAAAGCTCAAAGCTATGGTTTTTGACAGAATGAACCCAGCTCACCATCAATATTATCAAAATAATTTTATATTTGTAAGACTAATATCTCTGTTACATGATTATAGAACAGACTGAATTACTGGAGGGAATTAAGGGGAAGATTGAAACGGTGAAGGCAATGCTGCAGGAGCAGAAGGGCCAGAACCAGGATTTGAACGTGCAGAATGAGGCACTTCAAAGGGAAGTTCAGGAAAAACAGTCGAGAATAGATGAACTAGAGGAAAGAAATCAGAAATTATCGCTGGTAAAGGGCATCCTGGCAGAGAGCGAGAATAGTGATGAGGCCAGGATGAAAATTAATAGAATTGTGCGGGAGATTGATAAGTGTATTGCTCTTTTAAACAGATCATAGGGGATCATGGACGAACAACTTTCCATAAAGGTACAGATTGCGGAACGTTTTTATCCCCTTAAGATAAAATTAGCGGACGAGGAAAAGATTCGAAAGGCGGCCAAGCTCATTAATGACAAGGTCCTGCAGTACAAACAGAGATATACAGATAAGGATACGCAGGATTTTATAGCAATGGCAGCACTTCAGTTCGTAATTAATTTGTTGGATTGCGAACAACAACAAAATGTTGTATCTTTGGAAAAGGAGTTAACTGATTTGGATAGCGAGTTAGATCAGTTATTGAAATAAGAGTAATAGCGTTCTTTACATATTAAAATATTGCCCGCATTGTTTCTTCAATTATTTATGAAACTCAACATTTATTAAATTGGAACAAAGCTTAGGTTAATAAGAGCAGGCCAAGATTTCGGTTCGCCGGAATACTGATTCGTCGGTCATTGGACACTCAAACTAACTTGGCGGTTCCACCCATGTATTTTGGGGTTTTAATAAAATCTTGAGGAAATATGCGGGTTTTTTATTGTCTAAACTGAAATACCTATGGAACTGATAATGCAATCATTGGTGCTGCAAACACCCATGGTTCCTTACTTTCTGATCGGAGGGGTTTCGTTGCTGGCGGGTACAGGTATTGCATTTCTTCTGGTGAATGCCGTTGTGAAGAAAAAGAGCAATAACCTTGTGAAAGAGGCAGAAGGAGAAGCCGAGATGATCAAGCAACAGAAGATTCTTCAGGCAAAGGAGAAATTTCTTCAGCTGAAAGAGGAGCATGAGAAAATCATCAATGACAAGAATAGCAAATTAAATCAACGCGAAAATGAGGTGAAGCAGAAGGAGTTTTCCCATTCTCAAAAGCAGGAAGACTTCCAACGCAAAAAGAGTGAAGTGGACTCCGTTCGTGAAAACCTGAATGTACAATTGTCTGCTGTCGAGAGGAAGAAGGAGGAACTTGAGCGATCGCACCGTATGCAGGTGGATCAACTTGAGGCCATATCCGGACTGTCGGCAGAGGATGCAAAATCCCAACTGCTTGAATCATTAAAGGAGGAGGCCAAAACTGAAGCAATGTCCCTGATCAACGAGATTGTGGACGAAGCAAAAATGACGGCTGGCAAAGAGGCCAAAAATATTGTGATCAAATCGATTCAAAGAGTGGCTGCAGAAACCGCCATTGAAAATGCGGTAACTGTTTTCCATATTGAATCGGATGAGCTTAAGGGCAGGATTATTGGTCGTGAAGGCCGGAACATTCGTGCTTTAGAAGCAGCCACAGGCGTGGAAGTGATCGTGGATGACACTCCGGAGGCCATCATTCTATCTGCATTTGACCCGGTGCGCCGGGAAGTTGCCAGGCTCTCACTGCACCAGCTGGTGTCCGATGGCCGCATTCACCCCGCCCGTATCGAAGAGGTGGTTGAGAAAACCAGGAAACAAATTGAGGAGGAAATTATTGAGGTGGGTAAACGCACCGCAATTGACCTGGGTATTCATGGCCTCCATCCGGAACTGACAAGGATGGTTGGTAGGATGAAGTACCGTTCCTCTTATGGTCAGAACCTTTTACAACACTCAAGGGAGGTTGCCAATCTTTGTGCCATAATGGCCACAGAGCTTGGGCTGAATGCAAAGCTTGCAAGGCGGGCAGGATTGTTGCATGATATCGGGAAGGTACCTGATGATGAGCCGGAGATCCCCCACGCAGTATTTGGCATGAAGCTGGCTGAAAAATACAAGGAGAAAGCAGAAGTTGTCAACGCAATTGGTTCTCACCATGATGAGGTTGAGATGACCACTTTGCTTGCTCCTATTGTTCAGGTATGTGATGCCATTTCGGGAGCAAGGCCAGGGGCCAGGAGAGAGGTAGTGGAATCATATATCAAGCGATTGAAGGAGCTTGAGGCAATGGCATTATCCTATCCCGGGGTTTTAAAAACATATGCCATCCAGGCTGGCCGTGAGTTGAGGGTAATTGTGGGTAGTGAAAAAGTTTCCGACAAGGATGCTGAGAGCCTTTCCTATGATATTGCCAGGAAAATTCAGGATGAAATGACCTACCCGGGTCAGGTGAAGATCACGGTTATCAGAGAGACAAGGGCAATCAGTTACGCTAAATAGGGGAGAGACCCGGAAATGAAAAAGGTTCTTATCACTGGAACAGCAGGTTTTATTGGCTTCCATCTGGCCAGGCAACTGCTTGAGGCAGGCTACCAGGTCACGGGTCTGGATATAATTAATGACTACTACGACGTGGAGTTGAAATATTCCAGGTTGGCACTTTCCGGAATTGATCGGGAAGAGATCTCTTACAATAAGATTGTAAACAGTTCAAAGCATCCTGCTTATCGCTTTATTCAGTTAAAACTCGAGGACAGGGAGGCCATTTTTGATCTGTTTAAGAGCAGTGAATTTGATGTGGTAGTGAACCTGGCTGCACAGGCCGGGGTCAGGTACAGCCTGACTCATCCGCAGGTGTATCTTGACAGTAACATTACCGGCTTCCTGAATATCCTGGAGGCCTGTCGCAATTACCCGGTCGAGAACCTTATCTATGCAAGCAGTTCCAGCGTATATGGTCTAAATAAAAACATGCCATTCCAGGTAAGTTCAAACGTAGATCATCCGGTAAGCCTCTATGCTGCAAGTAAAAAGAGTAACGAGTTGATGGCTCACACCTACAGTCATCTCTTTGGTGTCCCTACCATAGGTCTGCGTTTTTTTACGGTTTACGGACCATGGGGAAGGCCCGATATGGCACTGTTTCTTTTCACCAAGGCCATTAAAGAGGGTAAGCCGATCCAGGTGTTTAATCATGGAAAGATGGAAAGGGATTTTACCTATATCGACGATATTGTAGGTGGGATTGAGAAAATGGTGGCTAAACCCCAGGTACAAAGGACTGACTGGGATCCTGAAACTCCGGACCCCTCCTTTTCATCTGCTCCATACAAGATTTATAACATTGGGAACAGCAGCCCGGTGAAACTCACCCATTTTATTAAAACAATAGAGAAAGCCCTGGGCACGGAAGCCGAAAAGGAGATGATGCCCATTCAGCCAGGTGATGTGGAAAAGACCTGGGCCGATGTTTCAGCCCTGGTCAGAGATTATGATTATAATCCAGGCACCTCGGTGGAATATGGTATTGCCAGGTTCATCGAGTGGTACAACTCCTATTACAGTACTCAGTAAACAGTTCTCAGTACCTAGTACTATCTGAGAACTATCACCTGAGCACTATATCCTGTCCTAATTCGGGGGCTTTTTCATAAGGTTCTTAATCTGATTGGCCCTGTCTTCCTGACCGGAGCGGTCGTAGGCATATCGGAGGTTGATCAGTAAACGTTCAAGTATATCAATATTTGAGCAGGGAGTAAAGAAAAACTCACTTTCCTCAATTTTAAGCTGCTTAAGAAAATGTTTCAGCTCTTTTAAGCCCAGCACAGCACCCTTGTCGGAAGGATTTATATAGAACATGATTCCATTTGGGTCATCCGGAAAATCGGGATCATGGTAGCACAATACAAAATTTCGAGGCAAATTCACTCCGTAAATTGGCAGGTTCAGCCGCCTGGCCAGCTCAGCATAGATAAGGCCCAGCAGAACCGGGCTGCCATTTCTTGTGTCAAGCACATGATTGACCAGGTACAATTGGGGAGTATGTGCCTTTTTCAGGCTTTTTTCAAACTTATGGATCTCGTAAAAGAAATAGTTGATAACCCTAACTTTTTCAAGGGCGGTCAACT
>JAOZLK010000468.1 GCA_029934875.1 Bacteroidales bacterium
CTTATCCCGAGAGTCACGGTTCTCACCTGGCTACCACCAAGGCAATGGCCGAGCGCCTGATCCTGGAGGCAAATTCTAAAGAGCTGAAAACCATCGCCCTTCGTCCCCACCTGGTCTGGGGGCCCTATGATGCTCACCTGATTCCCGGGATTCTTAAGAGAGTTGGATCAGGCAGAATGAGGCGCATTGGCGACCAGGAGCATTTCATCGATACAACCTATATCGATAACATGGTGGATGCACTCATCCTGGCTGCTGAGGCTCTTGAGTCGAACCCCAAAGCTGCGGGAAAGGCTCTTTTTATTACAAATGGCGAGCCTGCCAGGGTATGGGATTTTATCAATTCCATTATTCAGATAGCCGGTCACCCGCCAATACATAAGAAGATCCCCGAGAAATTTGCTCTCCTTGCTGCCGGGATTTCAGAATGGTTCCATAAAATTTTTAAGATAAAGTCAGAGCCCTTTATGACCCGATATGCCATCAGGGAACTGATCACCAATCATTGGTTTGATATTTCTGCAGCCCGTGAGATCCTGGGTTATAAACCCGGGGTAAGTTATGCTGAAGGATTTAAGCACCTGAAGGATTATCTTAAAATCGGAAAAAGGTAAGAACTTGAACATAAAAAAGCATCGCGATCATCCTAAGCTGAGCGGTGAATACCGTTGGGGAGATACCATTCAGCTGATCCTTTTATTCGTTTTTCTTGCCTTGTGGATTACGGATTCCTTTGTGCTGCACTTCTCAACATTCCTGAAGGATATGATCCCAGATTTCATCAGGGTTCCCCTTGCTTCGATCGTTCTTATTGCTGCATGGATCCTGGCACGCCGTGGTATGATGGCCGTATTTGGGACTGAAAGGGAGAAAGCGGAATTAATTAAAACCGGAGTGTTCAGGGTAATAAGACACCCCATCTATGCCGGAGCCATCCTTTTTTACCTGGGAGCCATCCTAATTACGCTTTCACTTGTATCTGCGGCATTCTGGCTGGTGATTGTCGCAGCATATACCCTTATTGCCCGCTATGAGGAGCGCATCCTTGCAGAGGCCTTCGGTGAGAAATACATCTCCTATAAGAGGAAGAGCGGCATGTTTTTCCCAAAAGTCTTCAAATCTTCCCGCACTCAAACCTGATCCCTTTTTCCTGAGTACGGAGTACTTTCCCCTACGTACTGATTATGGTTTTAAGGCGTACTTTAAGAGGGTGCCAAGCGTGGGTTTTTGACCCTGTATCAGGATAGCCGTTCTGAATACCCGGGCTCCCATCCAAACCGTGAACCAGGTGTAGAGGATCACTCCAATCAGACCAACGATGGGCTGCCACATGGGGATGGTTACCGTGGAGGCCATTCTGACCACCATCAGGGTTGGCGTGAAGATGGGAATCAGTGACATGGTGGTGGCAAAGGCTCCGCCCGGATCCTGGATTATGGGCATCATCAGGAACATGGGGATGATTGCAGGAAGTATGCCCGGGAATGTAAGCGATTGGGCATCCTTGTTGTCATTACATGTGGCACCCAGGGCAGCCATGCCTGAACCCACCATCAGGATGAAGAGGACGGCGAAAATGAAAAACCATGGAAGCACATCATAAGGCACCAGGTCCTGCATTCCTGTATAATTGAGGGTGAAAATAGCAGCAGCCACATAGATGGCAGCGGTGGTGAGGGATACTCCAATACCACCGAGGACCTTTCCCATCATAAACTGGAAGGGGGTGATGGAGCCCAGCAGTACTTCTGCAATTTTTTCATTCTTTTCTTCCATGACGGCTGTAAGTTGCGGAATCGCACCCATCATTACCAGCATGAACATCAGGATCATCATCACGTAAGGTACCAAAAATGATTGCGCTTCATTTGTCTTTTCCGCCTCCTGCTGTTCCCCGGTTTTTTTATCGACGGAAGCCAATCCCATGCCTTCAATACCGATCCATTTGGTCAGGTGGCGGGTTTGTTCATCATCCAGGTTGAGTTCTGCAGCCCTGACCAACTGTGCTTTTTTGTTCAGTGTATTGCTGAACCATCCTCTGAAAGGATCATTAAATGAGTGCTCGGAATAGTAACGCAGGTAGGCGCCGGATTCTTCACCATTTCCGTGAATAAATCCGGGGCCGATTTCTATGTAGGCATATAATTCGGCCGATTTTACCCGGTTCGAAAGTGCAAGTTGCTGCGCCTCGAAATCTATTTCATCGTAGTTAACAAAGTCAACCACAAAGGCCGGATCGGTTTGTTCTCCCGATCGGGTATGGGTGATATCATTGCTGTTCCTGTTATCTACAGACTGCCTGAGATATTCCTGCAGCTCGCCGGTACGGTCTATCACGGTGAAATGTTTGTCTTCCGTATCGACTTTATTTTCCATAATAAGGACCGCAGCAAAACCACCTCCCATCATGATGGGAACCAGCAAAAGGCTGATGATGAAACTTTTGGTTCTGACGGCAGCTTTATATTCTCTTTTGAAAAGCGTTAATATTTTATGCATGGCTGACCTCCTTACTTTCCGGGGATGCAATCCGGATAAAAATATCATTTAAGGAAGGTTTTGTAATCTCGAAGTGCATGATGCGGGTTTGCTTTAAAAGATCGGCAAGGATGGTCTGGGGGTCTGCTCCTGAACTCACTCTTACTTCCTGGATTTTTCCAAAATTATTTACACTCTCAATTCCCTTTATCCCTTCCAGGGCAGCTGCTCCCAGGTCGGACTGGATCCGGATGGTGTCATTTCCATACTGGTCCTGAATTTCATTCAGAGTTCCGTCGAGGACCTTTTTCCCTTTATATATCATGAAAATATAGTCGCACATCCTTTCGGCCACACTCATGTCGTGGGTGCTGAATATGATGGTGGCACCTTTCTGCTGAAGCTCGAGGATGACATCCTTCATTAAATCGGCATTCACAGGATCGAGACCACCGAAAGGTTCATCCAGGATGACGATTTCAGGCTGGTGCAGGATGGTGGCGATGAACTGAAGTTTCTGTCTCATCCCCTTGCTCAGGGTTTCCACTTTCTTCTCCTTGTAGGCCTTCAGGTCGAGCCTGTCGAGCCAGTAATCGATCCTGTTTTTTAAATCGACCCCTTCATTCAACTCTCCATGAAACTGGAGCAGTTCTCCCAATTTCATTTTTTTGTAGAGTCCACGGTCTTCGGGTAGGTAACCCACATTTTGAAGTCGACGGGAGTCATGCTCCCTTCCGTTTATTCGGATGCTTCCCCTGTCGGGGTACATGATCTTCATGATCATGCGGATGGTGGTTGTTTTTCCGGAACCATTGGGGCCAATAAAACCATAAATGCTTCCTTTGGGTACTGAAAGCTGGAGATCATTTACCGCTTTGACCGAGCCGAAAGTTTTACTTACACCATCCAATTCGATGATATTCATAAGGCAAAGTAACTTGTGAGGAGCACTAAGTTAGTTTTTTATTAATTTGAAGCTTACTCTTCAAGGGTTGAAAGATCACCCTCTTCCTGGCCCAGTGCCCTGGCCTTCAGTACGCGCCTCATGATTTTTCCGCTCCTGGTTTTAGGAAGGGTATCGGCAAAAACCACAAATGCTGGCTTGGCGATGGGGCCAATCTCACTGGCTACGTGCTGTTTCAGCTCATTTGCCAGTGCATCGGAAGCTTTTACGCCGGTGCCCAGTATCACAGTGGCATGGATGATATTACCCTTTAATTTATCGGGTAAGCCAATGGCGGCAGCCTCTGTAACAGCAGGGTGACTCACCAGGGCACTTTCAATCTCAGCTGACCCCAGGCGATAACCACTTACCTTAAGCACATCATCGTTACGGCCGATGATCCATACATAATTGTCCTCATCTATTTTTGCTGAATCTCCGGTAAGGTACCAGCCCTGTTTTTCATACAGCTTCCAATATTTCTCAATAAAGCGGTCAGGGTCTCCCAGGATGGTCCGGGCCATACCGGGCCAGGGATTGGTGATAACAAGATTTCCTTCCTTCCCGCTCTCCACAGACTTCCCTTTTTCATCTACAACACGAACTTCATTTCCGAAAAAGGGTAAGGTGGCAGATCCTGGTTTAAGGGGAGTAACAGGAAGCGGGCTGATCATGAAGCCACCTGTTTCTGTTTGCCACCAGGTATCCATTATGGG
>JAOZLK010000469.1:0-418 GCA_029934875.1 Bacteroidales bacterium
CTGCCGGACGCCCCATTGTATACCGGGGAGAACCCGATGACGGTACTGCCGGCCATGCATGGAATGTGGATGGATATGGTGCCGGATATTTTCATATGAATTTTGGGTGGTCGGGGAGTCAGAATGGCTATTTCACCCTGGATCTCATTAATCCCGGCAACAACGATTTTTCTAAAAACCAGGGAGCAATAATAGGGATTGCACCCCCTTCCAGCGGACCTTATGGCCTCAGCTTATCAGCAAATGCAGTGGATGAGGGTTTGCCAGTTGACTCTTATGTTGCTGATGTCACCGTTGCAGACGAGGACCCGAATAATACTTACAGTTTTACTTGCAAGGGCCAGTTTAATATCATCCTGGATGATTATGGACCTTCATCATTTTATGTCGAAGATGGCAGCCTGCTCACCGCCGAGGG
>JAOZLK010000469.1:428-4137 GCA_029934875.1 Bacteroidales bacterium
CTGCTGGGATAAACTTAACAGCCTGGGTAGCCATACGACCATTCTGACTTCGGGTGAATCCGTCGGTCTGCCGGCGGGCCAGATGGGCAACTCCGAAGTTGGCCATATGAATATCGGCGCCGGACGTGTTGTGTACCAGGACTACACCCGCATCAGTAAAGCGGTCGAAGATGGCAGCCTGCTCACCGCCGAGGTATTAACTTACAATGAGGAGCGGCCAGAGCGCAATTCAAAATTTTTGCTGATCATCGTGGAGGACCAGTATGGAACTTCGTTTAAGAAAGAGTTTTATATAGACATAGAGAAAGCCTACCTGGGACCAACAGGTCTTGCTCTGAGCGATAGTAGCGTGAAGGAGAAGCAGCCTATAGGAACATCCGTGGGATGTCTTATGGTCGAAGATGAAGATTCTACCAACACCTATACATATACCCTTTACGGGCCTTATGACCAGGAAGGGCAGGATTATACTGCCTGCTCCTTTTATGTGGAGGGTGATACCTTAAGAACCGGGGTAGTCTTCGATCTGGAAGTTTCAGACACAGCTTACGTACTTGTTGAGCTTGAGGATAAGTATGGAAATCTGTTGAGCCGGGCATTTACCATCAGCATTAAAAGTGATCAGTCCGGGTCAACAGGTATGGTACCTGTATCATTTGAAACCGACCTGGCATTCCCCAATCCGGCCAGCCAGTTCATTAACTTTAGAAATGCTGACAGGATATCTTCTTTGGAAATCTATGAGATTTCTACCGGCCGTATGGTTCTTCGTGAAGAGATGCTTACAGACAGGCTGGATGTT
The DNA here is from genome assembly GCA_029934875.1 of Bacteroidales bacterium. Lineage (GTDB taxonomy): Bacteria > Bacteroidota > Bacteroidia > Bacteroidales. Next base: position 1,231 of record JAOZLK010000469.1, read on the forward strand.
TCCAGATTACCTGGAGGTGCTTACCTGATCCTGATTCGAAGCGATGGCAAAATCCGCGCACAAAAGCTTCTAATCAGTCCTTAGAGCGAATCGTAGTAGCTCATCAATTTCACGATTGATTCAGCCTCCTTCAAATCAAGTTTGTTGTCCTTAATATAAGATGAGATTTTCTTTTCATTTTCAGGAAAAAGGGAAGCCACGTATTTCTTTGAATTCTTAAGCTTATAAATTGTATTCTCACCTTCTTTCATAATAAGAAGGTCATATTTGTCCACGAACTCATCATATTTCCGGTCTGCACTGTAGCCACCTTCGTAGTTTGCCTTAAGGAACTCTTTTTTATAAACCTTGTAAACCCTGCTGCCCTGGTCATAGAGTACCTGGACAAATACAGCTTCCTCATCGGCCTTCAGCTTAAGGGGCACAAAGGTCAGTTGCTCGCCGGCCACAGTGACCTGAAACAAATCCACCTTGTAGCGATTCATAATTCTTATATCCTTGGTACCGGGATCCTTGTAAGCGATTTCATTTTCGAAACTATTATAGTTCAACATAGACATCGCTACTTTCTGCTTGCTACTCAGGAATATTTCCCCGGGATGCCATTCCTCGAAGGCGTAGGGTGTACCTTTGACCCCTTCATACCTGTTGTCAAAGGTTTTTACACTACCTGTACCATCAGTTGAACCAAGTTCCCGAAGGTTTTCTTTGGCTTCATAATCTTCAGGTATGCTGACATTCTGTGCCACTGTGGCTGCTGAAAAGGCTAAGCCCAGGCAGGTAATTGCTATTTTCATAATCATTTTCCCGTGGTTTTTCTCAAATATAGCAAAGCACTGCCAATATTTGAATGACATAAGTGAAAAATGCATAATCAGTCCAAACAAGAGATGGGGATTCATCTTAATACGAACAAAATGCAGACCAGGTACCAATGTATTAATGTATTAATATGTTAATTTTCAGTTAAATAGTGTATAGATTCCTTAATTACCCCAGGGAGGATTCAGCTCCCGGAAAGGAGTGGTTTTTTGCATGGCCTTCTGTAAGCCCCGTCAATATTGAGATCGCTATTGTTTTGTGTTTGATTTTCTTTTTATATATTTGGCCCCTATAGAGTCTAGTGCTAATACTTATTAAACCTAAAACTTTAATCTATGAAGCGATTTGTTTTCGTATTGTCACTCTTGTGTTTTGTAGGATTTAATCTATTACATGGACAAGGTGTACAAGTTACGGGTAATGTGACCGGTGCCGATGATGGTGCTGCGTTGCCCGGCGTGTCGGTTGTTGTACAAGGTACGACGATTGGTGCAGTCACAGATTTTGAAGGGAATTATTCAATTACTGTTCCAGATGCATCAGCCACGCTGATGTTCTCTTTCGTGGGTATGCTTACCCAGGAAATTGCCCTGGGAGGAAAGACAGTATTGGATGTAGTTCTTGAATCAACAACTACCGATTTGGACGAGGTAGTGGTTACTGCCCTTGGTGTATCCAGGGATAAGAAATCACTTGGTTACTCGGTGCAGGAAGTGGACGGAGATGCAGTGAGTGGGACCGGACAGTCTAACTTTACATCTTCACTCTCCGGTAAAGTATCCGGTGTTCAGATCAAGGCCGCCAATACCATGGGTGGTTCTTCTAACGTGTTGATCAGGGGTTCTACCTCAATCAACGGTAACAACCAACCTCTTTATGTAATCGATGGTGTTCCTATTGATAACAGTAACTACTCTACCGGTGCAGATGGATGGGGTGGTTATGACTATGGAAACATTGCCCAGGACATTAACCCCAATGATGTTGAGTCTATCTCAATATTGAAGGGTGCCGCTGCATCTGCGCTTTACGGTTCACGTGCTGCCAATGGTGTTATCCTGGTTACAACCAAAAAAGGAAAAACCAAAAAAGGAATTGGTGTTAGTGTAAATTCCAATTTCATGGTGGGTACCATTGACGAGTCAACCCTCCCACAACAGCAGATGGAGTACGGTGGCGGTTACGGACCTTTTTATGAGGATCCCACACATAACTTCTTTTATGGAGATGTGAACGGTGACGGAAACAACCAGCTAATCACTGCCACTTCGGAAGATGCTTCCTGGGGAGCCAAGTTTGACCCCAACGTATCGGTGGTTCACTGGGATGCTCTTGATCCTTCTGCTTCCAATTATGGAGAGGAAAGGCCATGGGTTGCTCCTGCTGAGGGAAACCGCATGCCCTCCTTCTTTGAAACTAACACCACATGGGTAAATTCAATTGCCTTTGACGGTGCAAACAAAGATGGTCGTTTCAGGTTATCCTATACCAACTACAACGAGGATGGAATTCTTCCCAACAGTGAGCTGAAAAAGAACACTGTGAATTTCTCAGGTAATTATAAGTTCGGTAAGAGATTGACCGTTAGTGCCAATATGACTTATACCAACCAGACGACTCTTGGACGTATGGGGACAGGTTATGACGGAGTAAACGTTATGCAGTCCTTCGGACAGTGGTTCCAGACCAACGTCGATTTTGAAAGACTTCAGGAGTATGAATCACCTGCAGGTTTGCACAGAACCTGGAACTATAGCTACTGGACTCCAGACGCACTTTCTCCAATCTTCTTCGACAATCCTTACTGGGTACGCTACAAGAACTACGAGGATGACTATCGTAACAGGATGATGGGATATGTTGCAGTCGATTATACGCTTACTGACTGGATGACCTTTACTGTAAGGAGTTCGATAGACACTTATTCTGATGTTCAGAACGAGCGCACTGCCATTGGTAGTACCGCTACATCTGATTTCACAACCCGCCAGAGAAATATGCTTATGTCAAATACTGACATAATGTTGAAATTCAACAAGAATTGGGACCAGGTATCATTGACCGGTCTTGTTGGAGCAAACTACT
>JAOZLK010000470.1 GCA_029934875.1 Bacteroidales bacterium
TCTGACCACACTGAACCTTCAGCAAGCCGAGGATCGCTCCGGTGGCAAGCATGGAAATAAGGGTGACGAGGCTGCGATTACAGCCCTTAAGATGGTGAATCTCACAACAACTCCGTAATGTTAGACTCGTCGCTTAAAACCGCCTGTGGCGTTTTGTAGGCATCCTCGTCCAACATTACTTTCAGGCAAGCCACAAAAAAACGCATCCGGTACAAGATAAGTGCCGGATGCGTTATTTTATGTCCAAAGATTATTTAGCGGGATCTTTTGGGTGGCAATTGTTTACCTCCGCTTTTCTGCTGTTTTTGCAGATTTTCCAGTCGCTGTGCAAATCCCGATTTTTTAACAGGCTTATTCTTCCTGGCATTTATTTTCTTCAGGATCGCTTCTTCATTGGTGAATTGCTTGAAGATCAAGTTCTGCCCCAGTGTAATCACGTTGGCCAGGAAGTAGTAATAGGTTAGTCCGGATGAGAAATTATTCAGGATAAGCATGAACATCAAAGGCATGATGTACATCATGGTCTTCATACCAGGCATGGCACTGTTGGTTGCCGTGGTTTGATTATTCATCTTCATGGATAACATGGTGGTTACTGTCATCAGAATGGTAAACAGACTCACATGGTCGCCATACATGGGAATGGTGAAGGGCAGATCAAGCACAGAGTCATAGGTAGAAAGGTCATGTGCCCACAGGAAGCCCTGCTGACGAAGTTCAATTGATGTTGGGAAGAACCTGAACATCGCATAGAGGATCGGGAACTGCAATACCATGGGAAGACAACCGCCCATGGGATTTGCCCCGGCCTTTTTATACAGGGCCATGGTGGCCTGCTGCTTCTTCATGGCATCCTCTTTCTTGGGATATTTTTCACCAAGCTCATCCACCTGGGGCTTCAACACCCGCATTACTGCCTGTGATTTATAAGATTTGTAGGTAAGTGGAAAAAGGGCAGTTTTAATAATCAGCGTAAGCAGCAGAATGATGAGTCCATAATTGGTCATTGACCTGCTAAGCCAGTTAAATATTGGAATAACCACAAAGGCGTTGATCCAACGTAGCATAGGTCCTCCCACGGTCACCACACTCTGAAGACCCAGGTCTCCATAAGATTTGAGCGAGGTGAAATTATTTGGCCCCAAATAAAGCTGCATGCCAATAGTCTGATCCGATGTGCGGTCGAAGGGCATATCAAGGCTTGTAGCAAACTGTCGGACATAGGGTCCCGGATCGTTGAAACGGTGCTGACTCATGTAGCCACCCTCAAAGTACTCGTCGGCGATCAGGATGGCGGAAAAGAACTGATGGCTAAAAGCCACCCATTCAAGCCTGGTGGTTTCAGTTGCATCTTCGTAATCTTTCTTTGACCGGGATTTGAAATTCTCAACATCTCCGCCATGAAACTTATAGTAGAGAGTTGTATACATGGCCTCATTCTGGTATCCTTTTTCCTGGGAGGGAAAATAAAAATCGAAATCGAATTCCATCCTGTCGGTCTTGTAGGTATCCAGACCCTTCAGGTGAATATCAAAGTCAAGCATATAGTCTCCATCATAGAGCTTGTATATAAAAGTTACAGCTGAGCCTTCAGTCACTTCAAGATTCATGGAGAGCTGCTTATATGCCCTGCCTTCCTCATCGGATCCATTTTTAAAGGAGGGTGTAAAGAAAAGGTCTCCGGTATTGATCCCCCGGTTTTCAGCAAAGAAATTGAGGGCGAAAATGGTGGAATCTCCGTCAAAAATATTCAAAGGAAGGGAATCATGGGTTTGATACTCTTTCAGGTTAGCCGTATAGGGACGTCCACCCTTTGTGCTAAAAGTAAGCTTCAAGACCTCATTTTCTAAGACTACTTCTTCTGCAACTCCCACTGCACTGGCGGCAAAATCTCCCAGCTCTTTCGAAAGCTGTTGCATGGCTGCAGAATCCTGAGTGGTTCCGGCATCCATTTGCGCTTCAGCAGGAGCGGGCTCTTGGCGGGCTGCTTCAAGCGCCCTGATCTGATCAAGCCTTGCAATAGAGTCTCTTCTTCTCGTTTCCTCCAGCTGAGCTTCTCTTGCCGGTTTGGTAAATATACTGTACCCTACCAGAATGAGTCCGATCAGTGCAAGTCCTATGATTGTATTTCTATCCATATCAAGCTTTTAATTCAGCCACAAAAGTAAGAGTTTAGGCTAAATATTATGATAAAATCCACTTTAATCGATAAGATTTCGGTGAAATAAAAGGCTAAGCACTGAGGATTCTATTTCTTATTCTCCAGTGATGCCTTGATAAAGTCAATAAACAGTGGGTGGGGACTCAATACGGTGGAACTGTATTCCGGGTGAAACTGGGTTCCCACGAACCAGGGATGATCTTTCTGTTCCATGATTTCAACCAAACCACTGTCGGGATTGATTCCGGTTGGAAGCATCCCTGCCTTTTTGAAATCGTCCAGAAAGTCGTTATTAAATTCATAACGATGGCGATGACGCTCACGGACAACATCCTTCTTATAAGCCTTTTGCGCCAGGGAGCCTTTCTTTAGCTCACAGGTATAACCACCAAGCCTCATGGTTCCTCCCTTCTCAGTAACGTCTTTTTGTTCTTCCATCAGGTCGATTACAGGGTGCTTCGTCATGTTGGTCATTTCGGAGGAATGCGCATCGTCCCAGGAAAGCACATTCCTGGCGAACTCTATAACTGCACATTGCAAGCCAAGGCAAATCCCAAAGAAAGGCACTTTGTTCTCCCTTGCATATTTTACAGCAAGAATCTTCCCGTCAACCCCACGATGTCCAAACCCAGGAGCAACCAGGATGCCATCATAAGCAGAGAGCATTTCAGATGTATTATTCTCCTTGATCAATTCAGAATGAACGCAGGTAATCCTGACTTTTACGTCATTCATGGCACCCGCATGGGTAAGGGACTCAATAATCGATTTATAGGAGTCATGAAGCTCAACGTATTTTCCGACCAGGGCAATTTTAATTTCAAGCTCCGAGCTTTTAAGCTTATTAACGAACTCTTTCCACTCCTTAAGTTCCGGCCTACCCTGATCCTTAATTCTAAGTTTTTTTAGAACATAGGCATCCAGTCCTTCGTCCTGCATCAGTAGCGGAACTTCATAGATGGTTGATACATCAATAGACTGAATTACTGCCTTTAGTTCAACATTACAGAACAGGGCTACTTTTTTGCGAATATCTTTGTTCAATTCATGCTCTGACCTTAATACCAGAACGTCGGGCTGAATTCCGTTTTCCAGTAAAACCTTTACCGAATGCTGGGTGGGCTTTGTCTTCAGTTCTCCGGAAGCTGACAAATAAGGAACCAGGGTCAGGTGGATGAAGACTGTATTTTCAACACCCAGATCCCAACGCAACTGACGTACAGCTTCGATATATGGCAAAGATTCAATGTCCCCGACAGTTCCCCCAATTTCGGTAATGATAATATCATAATCCCCGGATCGTCCAAGCTGGGTTATACTGCGCTTAATTTCATCGGTAATATGAGGAATCACCTGAACCGTTTTACCAAGATAGTCTCCTCTTCGCTCCTTATTGATTACCGACTGGTAGATCCGGCCTGTAGTCACATTGTTTGCCTGAGATGTCTGGCTGTCAAGAAAGCGCTCATAATGGCCAAGATCAAGATCTGTCTCTGCACCATCATCGGTGACATAACACTCACCATGTTCATAGGGATTCAATGTACCCGGATCCACATTAATATAGGGATCCAGCTTTTGTATGGTCACCCTTAATCCCCTTGCCAATAGCAAACGACCAAGAGAAGCCGAAATAATACCCTTACCCAGGGAAGAAGTAACGCCTCCCGTTACAAATACATACTTAGTCTTGCCCAAAAGATTGTGATTTAATTCGGTGTAAAAGTAAAAATTTAATTCGCATTTTCCATATCATCCAGAATACGGATCTTCTTCTCCAGGGAGCTGATACGTTCGTGGGCAGAATTGATTTTTTCATGGAAGCCCTGCACAGTGTCTTCCGAGCTTTTGGATAGTTTAAAGAAGCCTATATTGTTTTCCCATACACTGATGTCGCTTTGTAATTGCTGAAGTTTACTGACCAGTTTATCTCTTTCAAAATTTAATTTCATTTCGGCCCGCGGAGTTTGGT
>JAOZLK010000471.1:0-1558 GCA_029934875.1 Bacteroidales bacterium
GTGCTTGAGCCTTTTGATTGCCTTTTCTTTAATCTGCCTGACCCTTTCACGGGTCAGGTTAAACTCTTCCCCGATCTCTTCCAGGGTATGCGGATGTTTCCCGTTGAGCCCGAAATATAGTCTGATAATACTGGCTTCCCTGTAGGTCAGGGTGCTTAAGGCCCTTTCAATTTCCTTGCGAAGTGAATCATTAAGTAAGCCTCTGTCGGGGGTAGGGGTTTCGCTGTTGAGTAAAACATCGTACATGTTGCCTTCCTCTCCGTCCTGCAAGGGAGCATCCAGGGAGACATGCCTTCCTGAACTGCGTATGGCATCTTTTACATCCTCGGGAGCAAGTTCAAGGGTCTGCGCGATTTCGAGAATGGTGGGTTCGCGTTCAAATTTTTGCTCCAGCTCGGCAAAAGTCTTATTAATCTTATTGATGGAGCCAATTTTGTTCAGCGGAAGCCGAACGATGCGGGCCTGTTCAGCCAGGGCCTGCAGGATGGATTGCCGAATCCACCATACTGCATAAGAGATAAACTTGAATCCCCTTGTTTCATCAAAGCGCTGGGCGGCTTTTATCAGTCCAAGGTTACCTTCATTAATAAGGTCAGGCAGACTTAGTCCCTGGTTTTGGTATTGTTTGGATACGGAGACCACAAAGCGGAGGTTCGCTTTGATCAGTTTCTCCATGGCTGCGGCATCTCCTTTCTTTATTCTCCTGGCAAGATCTACTTCCTCCTCCGCATTAATCAGGTCCACCTTCCCAATTTCATGCAAATACTTATCCAGAGAGGGAGTTTCCCGGTTGGTGACCTGCTTGATGATCTTGAGCTGTCTCATGCCTAGCCTTCTTGGGATTCGTTATACGTAACAAATGCAGGCTTTGTTTCAAAATTGGTGCATATCCGGCACTTGTCATTCGAACTTAAATATATATAAACTATTCATGAAACCAAACCAGAGCCTGTTTGATCCCATTTTATTTTGGTAATTCACTTTAATTCCTGTAACATTGCAGAATAATTCCATTCTAACGAACTTTTGTTCCATTCTGTTTTTTTCAAAACAACTGAGTTACCAATCTTTTTAGTGGATTATTTTATAATTACCACATTTTTATGTACGATATTCTTGAACTGAATCAAAAACTTCTCGCGGAACTGCGAGATATTGCTAAGGGTTTAAAAATCAAAAGGGTAGAATCCTTTAAAAAGCAAGACCTTATCTATAAGATACTGGATGCACAAGCCATTGCAGTTTCTGAAAGCAAAACTTCAAAAAAGGAGGGCGGAAGAGGTGAGGTCGCTAAAAAAGCGAACCCCAGAAGAGCTAGCTCCAAAAAGGAGCCTGAAGTAAAACAGGTGTCCGCTGAAGTCCCGGCTGAAGCTAAATCACCCCAGAGGAAAAAGGCCGGAAGGCCTAAGAAGGAGAAAAAACCCCTCGCGGAGGAAAGCAAGGCAAGCGGAAAGCCAGCTGGAAATACAGCTGCTGCTGTACAGGGAGGCTTACCTTCAGATAAAAAGAGAGTCGATGCTGCTGCACCAGCACCAGCACCTGCCAACGCACCTGCCAA
>JAOZLK010000471.1:1658-4130 GCA_029934875.1 Bacteroidales bacterium
GCACCTGCCAACGCACCTGCCAATGCACCTGCTTCTTCACAGGCAAACACAAAAGCGCCTGCAGACAGACAAGGCGGGCAAGGCGGACAGAGCGGCAGGAACCAGAATCAGGGAGATCGCCAGCCCCAAAACAGGGGTGATCGTGGAGATCGCCAGCCCCAGAACAGGGGTGATCGTGGAAATCGCCAGGATCGGGGTGATCAGCGTGATATGCGCAATCAGAACAGGCCGCCGCAGGAGCGTCGCGAGGTGGATAAATATGATTTCGAAGGAATCATTACTAATTCAGGTGTATTGGAAATCATGCCCGATGGCTATGGCTTTCTCAGGTCGTCCGACTATAACTACCTGAACTCCCCTGATGATATTTATGTCTCACAAAGCCAGATTAAGCTTTTTGGTCTTAAAACCGGGGACAATGTTACAGGAACAATTCGCCCGCCAAAAGAAGGCGAGAAATATTTTCCGCTGATTAAGGTTGAGTCTATCAATGGCCGCAGTCCCGATTTCATTCGCGATCGCGTTCCCTTCGATTATCTGACCCCACTTTTCCCCGATGAGAAATTTACCCTGGTTGGAAACGGACAACATAATCTTTCTATTCGTGTCGTAGATCTGTTTTCCCCAATAGGAAAAGGACAGCGCGGTTTGATCGTTGCCCAGCCCAAGACCGGTAAGACGGTTCTTTTGAAGGATGTGGCCAATGCAATTGCTGCCAACCACCCCGAGGTTTATATGATCGTATTGCTCGTGGATGAACGTCCCGAGGAAGTAACCGACATGGCCAGGAACGTGAATGCCGAGGTAATCTCATCAACCTTTGATGAGCCGGCTGACAGGCACGTAAGAATTGCCAACATTGTACTTGAAAAAGCCAAGCGAATGGTTGAATGTGGTCATGATGTGGTAATCCTGCTCGACTCCATTACCAGGTTGGCCAGGGCTTATAACACAATTTCACCTGCTTCCGGTAAGGTGCTGTCGGGCGGTGTGGACGCAAATGCCCTGCACAAACCCAAGCGTTTCTTTGGGGCAGCCAGGAATATTGAGGACGGGGGTTCACTGACCATCATTGCCACAGCATTGACAGAAACAGGCTCCAAGATGGACGAAGTGATCTTTGAAGAATTCAAGGGCACGGGTAACATGGAACTTCAGCTTGACAGGAAACTTTCCAACAAGCGGATTTACCCCTCTGTGGATGTCAATCCTTCAAGTACACGTCGCGAAGATTTGCTGCTTGACAAGCCGATGCTGGATAAGATCTGGATTCTCAGAAATTACCTTTCTGATATGAATTCGGTTGAAGCCATGCAATTCCTCCGTGACCGACTGGTGAAGACCTCAACCAATGAGGAGTTCCTGATCTCGATGAACAGCGATTAATTCAACTTAAGAAAGACAATAAAAAGTGACGGCCAACACCGTCACTTTTTTAGTTATAAAGCATTTTAGGGGATTTATTTGTAATCAATTTAAATTCCTGAAGCAATGGGACATTTAGTTCTAATTTGCTAATTTTGGGTGACGAAAGTTTATATAGTTAACTAGTTGTAATTCAAATATATAAGTAAAATAACATGGCTAATAAAAAAAATTTCATGACTTGTGATGGCAATTATGCGGCAGCGCATGTTGCATACATGTTCAGTGAGGTGGCTGCCATCTATCCCATCACTCCATCTTCTAACATGGCGGAGCATGTGGACGAGTGGTCGGCAAACGGCAGAAAGAACATTTTTGGTGAAACCGTTAAGGTTGTCGAAATGCAATCAGAGGCAGGTGCTGCTGGTGCAATGCACGGTTCACTTCAGAGTGGTACACTGACTTCCACCTTTACCGCTTCCCAGGGATTATTACTGATGATCCCTAATATGTACAAGATGTCGGGAGAATTGCTCCCAGCTGTATTCCACGTTTCTGCACGTAGTCTTGCAGCCCAGGCGCTCTCCATCTTTGGAGACCACAGTGATGTAATGTCTACACGTCAGACAGGTTTTGCCATGTTGGCAACCGGCAGTGTTCAGGAGGTTATAGATCTTGCCGCTGTTGCTCACCTTACTGCTATTAAAACCAGGATTCCCTTCATGCACTTCTTTGATGGTTTCCGTACATCCCATGAGATTCAGAAAGTGGAAGCTCCCAACCAGGATGAGCTGGCCTCCTTGGTGGATATGGATGCCCTGAAGGCATTCAGGGATAATGCACTGAATCCGGAGCATCCTGTAACCCGTGGACTGGCTCAGAATCCTGATATCTATTTCCAGTCAAGAGAAGCCATTAATAAATTTTATGAGGGAATTCCCGATGAGGTTGCTGCCTGTATGAAGGAGATCAGCAAGCTTACCGGTCGCGAATACAAGCCCTTTACTTACTATGGTGCTGATGATGCAGAGAACATTGTTATTGCCATGGGTTCCATTACCGAAACCCTTAAGGAGGTTGTGGATCACCTGAATGCCAAAGGCGAAA
>JAOZLK010000472.1 GCA_029934875.1 Bacteroidales bacterium
GGCAAACAGGGTATCAATCTTAAACATAACCCACAGTGAAGCTACAAAACCCACCAGGGAAATATACCAACGCGACCGAAAGGAGGGTCGGTAGGATGGCGACGAACCGAAATGGTGCAGGAAGGAGATCAGGCACAGGGACCCATAGCTTACCATGAAGAACATGGAAATGATTCCGGCAACCTTATTCACATCCCCTATAAAAACAAAGACAAGGGCGATTGCGATGGTCACCAGGGTGGCATTGAAGGGTTCCTTGGATTCACCCCTCCCCTTGTAAAGGAACAAATTCAACCTCCTTGAAGGAAATGAGCGGTCACCCGCCAGAGCCTGAAGGGTACGCGGGGCCACCAGAATTGAACCAATGGCCGATGAAAAGGTCGATGCCGCCAGTCCGATGGGGATAATTACTGCTCCGGCAATGGCGATATCTGCCATTACCAGCTGCCTTGAAGGATCGCGCAGGGTTTCCAGGCTGGCTGAAGCGCTCAGTTTATAAATTATGAAAAAATAGACGATCATCCCGGTAAGAGTAGCCAGGATGGTACCCAGTGGAATTGACTTACTGGGTTTCTTCAGATCACCTGATAGGCCCACCCCGGCTGTCATCCCTGTGAAGGCAGGGAAAATGATAGCAAAAACCAGGAAAAACTGGCTATTGTCTCCCTTTTCAAAAGAAGCCAGTGAAAAGCTGTGCGTCGCACCGTATTCAGTGGTCCCCATGAAAAAAAGCACCAGAGATACAATCAGAATGGCCACCACAATATACAGGGTCTTCATGCCCACTGCGGCTCCCTTTTTAAGGATCAGCACAGAGAGCCCGATCATGGCAGGAATACTGATAACCTGCCTTGGAAGAATGATATCGAAACGCTTACTTATCCAGTTAAAGAAAAACTCAAATGCTTCGGTGAAGGCGATGATATAAAAAGCTACGCTTATGGCCTGGGAAATAAAGAGGGCAAAGCCGATGGTGGCTCCGATATTCATTCCGAAAGACCTGGATATAATAAAATACTCTCCCCCACCCTCAACCCTCTTATTGGTGGCCAGTTCAGAGATAGCAAGGGCTGTGGGAATGGTCACCAGGTGACCCAGGAGGACCACTCCGATTACACCCCAGAACCCCAGGGTGCCCACTGCAAAACCAAACCTGAGGAAAAGTATGGCACCAAGTATGGTGGCAATGGCGGTAAAAAAAACCGGTGCCGTACCAAAAGACTTACGGGAAGAAGCTGCCATAGAGAGATAATATCCAATAAAGATATGAATATATCGACAACTTAATCTTTGAAACTAGTCCGGGTCATGCCTAAAAATAGAGGTCCCGCTCTCCCTCTTTCACCAGTTCCAGGCGCTCCTCCAATCGTTCTTTAAACTGGTCTTTTCCCATCTCCTCCAGGTATTCGGCCATGGTAAGCATGACATTTGGGCTACAGTAGCGCTTTATAAATCCGGACACTGAAAACTACCTGAGAATTGAAGTGGGGGATATTTCCGATCCACAGAGGGTAAATGCCCTTCTCTGGGGCCCCATCAAAACCACCATTGGAGAAACTGTGGGTGAATTTGTGGACGTGGTGCGCAACGATAATAAAGACAAGCCCTTTGGTTTGAAAAAGAGAGCTGGAATTGCAAAATGCAGCTTAGCTAGAAATGGAAAGCTTAAAACTTTTTTTGATTTTTCACCAGGGATAAGCCTTTTTACTGTGTATACTATATAGTAAAAGCACATCCATGAAGCTAAGATTCAGAAAATACTTCCATTCGGTTTTAGATCCTGATGAATTTTCCATGCTTGAAGATTATTTGAGCAATAGGAAGAATGAAAAGGAAATCACCAGCCTGATGCAAACTTTCTGGAAGGAAAAAATGGAAGCCTCCCCTGAAGAACCACGGTCAAATCCAGCACTTTTTGAACGAATACAAGAAACCATACGGGCCGACAGGCACAAAAGGACTCAAGGTAAATTAAAAGCCTACACCTGGGGTTTGCGTGCCGCAGCAGTGCTGGTGCTTGCTCTTATAAGCAGCGGTATTTTCTATGTGCGGACAAAGCAAAACCTTCTGTCCCAACAATGGCACAGCATTACTACCCCCTTTGGGGCAAAGTCTAAAATTACCTTACCCGATAGCACAATTATCTGGTTAAATGCTGGCAGTAGTCTGAAATATTCTAACGAATTTGGAATCAAGAACCGTGAGGTCCACCTAAGCGGAGAGGCTTTTTTCGATGTATTTCACAATCCGTCGAACCTCTTTCATGTGAAAACTTCAGAATTAACCATCAAGTCCTACGGAACAACCTTTAATGTGAAATCATACCCCGACGAAGGAACCACTGAAGCAACCTTAATTGAGGGAAGCATTGGAATTACCCGTTCTACATTTGCTTATAAAAAGAAGGATGAAGTGTTGCTGGAACCCAACCAGCGAGTGGTTTATTACCGAAAGACCAAAACCATGGAAACAGCGCAGGCTGAAAGCGAAACTGAGGATACTCCAGAACCTTCCACGCCTAAAACAGTCGAGCAGAAAACAACTTACCTGATCTCGAAAGGAATTGATACCAAAGAATTTACCTCATGGAAAGATGGTACAATCTTCATTTCAAGTGAAACATTAAAGGACCTGGCAGTCAAGCTGGAACGCAAATACAATGTGAAAATACATTTTGAAAACGAAGCATTGCTTACCTTGAGATTCACCGGTTCACTTGAAAATGAAACGGTCGAGCAGGTCATACATGCCATAGGCATTGCGGCACAGATAGATTATGAAATTGAAGACCGCGATATCTGGTTTAAAGAGCAATCGAAATAAAACAGCCTTTCCTTTAAATAGAACCTTATGAAGCTAAAACTACTTTTTCTTACTGTTTGCATTTTGTTTGCGGAACAAGCCTTTTCGCAGGAAAGCATCAGTATGAAGGTGAATGACATGGCTCTGGTCAGTGTATTCAAGAGCATTGAGAAAGAAAGCGGATACCGCTTCTTTTACAGCGACGACCTGGTGGATTTGAATAAAGCCATTTCATTTGATTTAAAAGATGTGGACATCAGACAGGTGGTGAATGAACTTGAATCACAGACCGACCTTACCTTTCGTCTGATGGAAGACAGGTTGATTGTTGTGGTGCCTGCGGACAATCCCCAGCAATCTGCTGTAATTACCGGAAAAGTAACTTCCCTGAATGACAGGTATGGATTACCCGGTGTAACTGTAGTGGTTCTGGGGACCACCGATGGAGTGATAACTGACGGAAGTGGTAATTACCAGATAGAAGTTCCTGATCAGTATGCCGTCCTGTCCTTCAGGTATGTGGGCTTTCAGTCTCAGGAAGTGCCTTTGAATCGCAGAACAAGTGTGGATGTGGAACTGGCGGAGGATATCCTTGCCATTGACGAAGTGGTAGTAACCGCCCTGTCCATTGAAAGAGACAAGAATTCACTGGGATATTCCATCACACAGGTTGGAAGTGAAGAGCTGAATTCTGTTAAAGAAAACAATCCCATAAACTCTCTGGCTGGTAAAGTTGCAGGGCTCCAGATCTCCAATACGCCAACAGGTGTTGATGGTTCCACAAGAGTTATTCTCCGGGGAGTAGCTTCGCTTTCAAGTGGCAACCGTCCCCTGATTGTGATCGATGGTATCCCTGTTGACGGTGGTACCTATGGAGGTGCCGGTCTTGGAGGTGGGAAAGATATGGGCGACGCACTTTCCGACATCAACCCCGAGGACATTGAAAGCATGAGTGTTTTGAAAGGAGCCGGAGCAGCAGCTGCTTATGGTTCGAGAGGATCCAATGGGGTTATAATAATTACAACAAAAAGCGGAACCAATAGAAAAGGATTGGGAGTTACCTTTAGCTCCAGCTATATCCTGGAATCGCCCTCGGTATATCCCCAACTACAAAATGAATATGGCCAGGGGGCATTTGGACAACATCCAACTGAGATTGTAGCTGATATGGCATCAATTAAGGGTGAAGAACCCTGGATCTGGAGCTGGGGCAGGCCCATGGAAGGGCAGGTGCTGCCAGACTGGTTAGATGAACCCATACCCTATACAGCGGAACCAAATCCCTTTGGTAAGTTTTATCGAACCGGCAGTAACTTAATGAATAC
>JAOZLK010000473.1 GCA_029934875.1 Bacteroidales bacterium
CATTCAGCTTTGTAGCGTGGTCCGAGTCACCTGATACCTTCTATATTGATTTCGAGGATCCTGCCAATGGTTATAATAGGTTTGGTAATTCAAGTCATGAATTTGCCAGTGGTATCAGCGATGCATCTGCTGATGGAGCATCACAATGGGAGTTTGTAACCAATGTCGATCCTACCTATTATCTCATTGATGAGGCTCTCGTTTTTGAGAGGTGGTTGGAAAATACCCAGGAAGGGTTTAACCTCATGGGTGGAAAACATGATGAGGGTGGAGTATATCTTGACAGCATAATACTGATCAATAACAATGACAAGGACTTTCTTACTCCTGGTTATATTCCTGTTACCGAAATCGTGCTTAGCGGAGGCGATGCTGTTGCAGTGGATGCTACCCTTCAAATGGCTGCAGTCGCTGCTCCTGCCAATGCCACGCTTACTGAGGTAAGGTGGAGTGTTGTGAATGGAACAGGTGAAGCCACGGTTGACGAAACTGGCCTGGTGACCGGTGTTGCTAATGGCCTTGTAAGCGTTGTTGCTACTGCCAAGGATGACAGTGGAGTTACCGGAGTTATGGATGTTACTGTTGGTGCTGTGGGAATTTCACAGCAGAGCGTTGAAACGCTCAGGCTGTATCCCAACCCCGCAGTGAATGAACTGAACGTTGTTCTGACTTCTGAGAATACTTCAGTAAGCATTTACAATGCTGTTGGACAGAGAATGGAGCAGCTTGTTGTTTCTGGAACCGAGTACAAATTTGACATCAGCAGCTATGCTGCAGGTATCTATTTTGTGAAGACCGAAACTGCAATTGCCAAGTTCGTTAAATAGTGATTATTAGAAGGACTGTTTAATCAGGCCCGCAAAATGGTGGTCCTTCCGTTTTCATCCAATTTGATGATGGCGGACGGGGCCGTTGGCTTATTCTCATTCTGTCGCCAGTTGACCACATGGTCTACCTTTTGCAGAAGCTCTGACTCAATGGTTCTGAAAGATAAAGGAGCAGGATTTCCTGAAGTATTTGCCGATGTGGATACGATGGGGAATCCTGCTTTTTTAATAAGCCTTTGGCAAAAATCGTCTGCTGTGATCCTGATCCCCACCGAACCGTCCTCCGCCAGCAGATTGGGTGCGAGCTTGATGGCCCCCGGGTAGATAATGGTTGTAGGCTTAAGAGCAGATTCGATTAACTCAAGGGCCCTGGCCGGAATCTTTTTGAGATAAGAACTAAGCATATCTGTGCCGGACATAAGGACCAGCATGCTTTTGTTATCGGCACGCTTCTTCAGTGAGTAAATCTTTTGTACAGCGGCGGGGTTTGTTGCATCACAACCTATCCCCCAAATGGTATCGGTGGGGTAGAGGATGCAGCCTCCTGTAAGGAGTACTTCTTTTGCCCGTGCTACTTCTGAATCAATCATTTTTGCACTCCAGGTAAACATTATACAGTGCCGGAATGGTTTGTTCCTCACGAAACCTGAGTGCATGGGCTCCTCCTTCACGGACTAAACGATCTCTCAGGCCTGTGTCTTCCAGCACCTGTGTGATTGCTGTGATCATTTGTTCCTGGTTCTCCGGATCGATCAGTAATCCACCTTTACCTGCGGTTTCTTCAAGGCAGCCCCCCGCTGAGGTAATCACAGGCACCCCCGAATTCAGTGCTTCAAGGATCGGTATTCCGAACCCTTCATAGGAAGAGGGGTAAATGAATCCGCTGGATCCCTGGTAGATGGCAGGGAGATCTGAAACCTGGACCTGGTCAAGAAAATGAATATTGTTCATCCCGTTTTTCTCGATGTAGTTCTTTACCTGGTTATAGTAAGCGGTTTTTCGGCCTACCACAACAAGTGGACAGTAGATATTCCCCTTGTCCAGTGCCTCCACAATCTTGAGCAAGTTCTTACGCTCTTCGATTGTCCCTACGTATAGGAGGTATTCACTGGGTAGTGCGAAGCGTTGGCGGGTAAATTGCAGTGCCTCAAGGCTAACCCTGTTATAAAATTGCCGGTTACATCCCTGGTATACCACCCTGATGCGGGATTCATCCACTCCAAGGAAGCGGATTATGTCCTGTTTGGTCTGCTTGCTCACAGCTATAATCCTGCTGGCGTTATTTGCACCATATTGAGCCTTTTTTGTATACAGATACCTGTCGATGGGCTTATATAGTTCGGGTCGCTTCATGAAGATCAGGTCATGTATGGTCATGACTGATCGAACCATGGTTTTATGTATACCGCGGGGAATCTCGTTGGATAGCCCGTGATAAATATCCACAGCATCGTCATCCAGTTGCTTAGCCAGTTGGAAGCTTCTCCATAATGTGCCGGATATTTTGCCCCCCCTGAGATTGGGTTGTTTTACAGTGGCTCCTTCAGGCTCGTAAAACAGGTCAGGATCGGCAATTGAGGGGGTATATAGCAGACAATCGTTTTCCGGATAAAACCTGCAGATATTTGATATAATGTACCTGCTATAGTTCCCCAGCCCACTATGGTTATTGAAAGCACGTTTGGCGTCAAATCCGATTCTCATTATACAGCAAGGTTATACTCCCTGAGTGCATCATTTAGTGATGTCTTCAGGTCGGTGGATGGCTTTCTTTTACCAATGATCAAGGCACAGGGAACCTGGTAATCTCCGGAAGGAAAATTTTTATTATAGGATCCGGGTATGACAACCGAGCGCGTAGGCACAAGGCCTTTCATTTCCACAGGGGAACTGCCTGTAACATCAATAACCCGTGTTGATTTGGTAATGACCACATTGGCGCCGAGTACTGCCTCGGCTTCAATCCTTGCACCTTCTACAATGATGCATCTGGAGCCAATAAAGCAGTTATCTTCTATAATTACCGGGGCTGCCTGAACCGGTTCCAGTACTCCTCCGATACCCACACCGCCACTGATGTGCACATTCTTTCCTATCTGGGCACACGAACCAACGGTTGCCCAGGTGTCTACCATGGTACCCTCTTCAACGTAAGCTCCGATGTTTACATAGGAGGGCATTAATATGACTCCTTTGGAAATATAGGCCCCATACCGTGCAATGGCGTGGGGAACGACCCTGATGCCCTTTTCTTTATATCCGCTCTTCAAAGGGATTTTATCGTGAAATTCGAAAGGTGGAAGTTCAATGGTCTCCATTTGCCTGATCGGGAAATAGAGTATGACAGCCTTCTTTATCCAGTCATTAACCAACCATTGCTTATCTATCTTTTCTGCCACCCTTATGACTCCCCGGTCCAGTTGGTCGATCACTTCAAAGATGAGCTCCCTGACTTCCTGGTTTTTTAGCAAGTCCCTGTTTTCCCAGGCTTCTTCAACTGTTTTTCTATAGTTCATTCTCTTTATGATTTTTCCCTGGTTCCAAATTTAATAACTTTCACGATGCGCGATGCCAGGTACAAGACTACAAGTGTAAAAATGATGGTAGCCCCGGAGGGGATGTCCAGATAATATGAGATCAGAAGCCCAAGGAAAGAACCCAGGAAACCAATGACCACCGAAGCAATCATTATAGTGCTAAAGCGATTTGTAAAAAGATTAGCAATATTTTGAGGGATGGTTAAGATGGAGAGTACCAGGATGATCCCGGCAATGCGAATACTCAAAACGATGGTGAGTGCCACAAGAATTATCAGGGTGTAATTCAGAAGCATAACCGGGATTCCACGTGTCCTGGCAAAGAGCTCATCGAATGAAATATACAGAATCGGCCTGTAAAGCACTGAAAAGAAAATTGTAACGAATAAGGCCAGGGCAAGCATCAGCCACAGGTCGGTCGAATTCACAGTAATAATACTACCGAAAAGGAAACTCATGAGGTTAGGGGCATATCCTGGCGTGAGATAAATAAATATTATTCCCATAGCCATGCCAAGGGACCACATGATGGCGATGATGGAGTCGTTTCGTATGATCTTTCTACGGGTGAGATTTTCAGTAGCCAGAGCCGCCAGGACAGCAAAAACAGCTGCACCTGCAAGTGGGGGGAATCCCAGAAAGTATCCGAGCCCCACACCACCGAAGGAGGCATGGGTGATTCCTCCACTGATAAACACCATCCGCCTGGATACAATATAGGTGCCGATGATTCCGCAAGCCACGGACATAAG
>JAOZLK010000060.1 GCA_029934875.1 Bacteroidales bacterium
GTCATTATACAGTTCGATCCAGTCGTCATACCCTCCCTCACCATCTTCTATGACCTCCCGGTTGGAAGCCATGACCTCATTGATATACAATCCCTCTAAAGAGGGCTGAGCATTCGATGCACCGGGAGTTCCCAGTAAATAGGAAAAATGCCCGGCCCCATCTCTGCTCCTGCCATAGGGGGCATCAGTAATGAGGTCCGGATAGCTGATGCTATCCATGAGTTCAATTCCGTTGGGCTGTGAAAGAAGGATCTGTTCGCCGTTTCCGCTCAAAGAAAAGTTCAGGTGAAGGATGCCCTGCTGCGTGGAATCATCAGCCCAGAGAAGCAGATATCCCCCGGCCGGTATGCTTGTGGAATCTCCGGAACTAACAGGAATCCGGTATTTTGTCCTGTTCTCCGGATCATCGGAAATAAACATCCCTCCAATATCCACCAGGTACTCATTGGCATTGAAAATTTCGATCCAATCGTCCCAGTTTCCATCCCTGTCCTGCAATACCGAACGATTGGAAGCCATAAATTCATTAATGAAAATGTTTTCAAGCCTCTTCTCTGTATTCTCCTCTTCAGGAGAAGGTTTAAGAAAGATCCATTGATCCGGAGCCTCAGGGTTCCGGCCATAGCTAACATCGCTGTATTGTTTGCCATAACTCAGTGAATCTATTATCTCTTCGCCAGTTGTTGAGCTAAGCAGGACCTGCTCCCCCTTGTCATTGAGCTTAAAACTGGCATGCAGAATCCCCTGTTGGGTTGAATCATCGGCCCATATCAGCAGGTGCCCCTTGGGGGCTATGGTGGTTGAATCGGGATATGCAGTAGAAATCCTGAACACAGATCCATCTTCCATTTGATCGGACAGAAACAAGCCCCCCACATTCACAGGGGAATCGCTGTCATTATACAGTTCGATCCAGTCGTCATACCCTCCCTCACCATCTTCTATGACCGACCGGTTGGAGGCCAGAATTTCATTAATATATAAGCCCTTAAAAGTTGCTTGTGCATTGGAGGATCCGGGCGTCCCAAGCAAATAGGAAAAATGCCCCGTCCCATCTTTGCTCCTGCCGTAGGGAGCGTCGGTAATAAGATCGGGATAGCTTATACTGTCCAGGATTCCTATTCCGCCGGGCTGTGCAAGAACAATCTGTTCACCGCTTCCACTTAAAGCAAAATCCAGGTGAAGGACGCCCTGAGAGGGGGAGTCATCGGCCCAGAGAATCAGATAGCCTCCAGCAGGAATTGTGCTTGTATCACTGCATCCATAGGGAATGCATGATTTCAGCGGATTCTGCATTTCGTCCGAAATAAACATGCCTGCAATATCCACGGGGTACTCATTGGCATTATAAATTTCGATCCAGTCGTCCCAGTTCCCATCCTCGTCCTGCAATACCGAACGATTGGAGGCCATAAATTCATTAATGAAAACATTCTCCAGCCTCTTCTCAAGGTTTACCACTCCCGGGCTTGGATCAAGGAAGACCCATTGTTCTTCATCCAGAGGTCTCCGGCCATAGCTCACATCGCTGTGTTGTTTCCCATATCTTATTGAATCAATGATTTGAATCTCCAGTCCCCTTTGCTGTGAGAGGAAAATCATGTCTCCACTTTTACTTAATTTGAAGGGCAGGTGCAAGCTTCCCTGTTGGACATCATTATCAGCCCAGAGCAAGATATAGCCCTTTGCCGCTACACTTGTTGCCTCAGAATCCCCATATGGAATCTGATATTGCTTAAGCCAGTTTGAGGAATCAGAGATATAAAGTCCGGCCAGGTCAACAGGGTAATCATTGTCGTTATAAAGCTCAATCCAGTCATCAGGCTCCTGGAACTCATCTGTCAGCCCCCTGCTGTTACTGGATTTAAATTCATTGACATAAAGATTAGCGATGGCTTCGATTGTTTCAAAATGAGCCATCACAGATATGTCCGAATCTGCAGTAAAATATATTTCATCACTGGTGCTGACAGTATCGCCCGACCAGCCCGAAAATTTATAACCATGACCTGGTATGGCCCGCATTCTCAAGGGAACATCTTCAAAATAAATACCTGTGAAATCGTCGGGGATGTCTACACCAGCAAGCTCAATTCTTCCACGCCCCGGGCTAAGGTTCTCAAGATCCAGCCTGAAGGTTCCTGAGAGGTCAAACTCCTCCATGATCTGGGGAAGCACAACTGCCGTTCGCCCATGGGTGAAATCAACCATTACCTCCACATTATCTTCCCACTTGCTTATGGCCCATGGATTTCCCCAAAGGTCGATGTGCTTCTGCATATCATTTTCAATGTTGCCCTTTACACTATCCAGAACATGCAGTACCCTGTCGGTCTGGAAGGTCGTATTCAGGTGACTGGCCATGCGCTGAACGAATTCATTTTTAAAGTCTGGGTTCTTTTTTAGCTTATAGGCTATTTTAGAGTCCTCGCGATTGTCAAAGAACCAATTCACACTATTCCCGGTTTTTGGCCAGTAACCGAATCCAAAATCCAGGTCGTACATGTACCAGCGCCATTTCCCCCCCGGGCTTCTTTCCCTCCAGAATTTATTGTTATTGTTAGGCCAGTCTTCATTTTCGAAATAGATGTTCGCGATATGGATATTCATGAACTCATCCACATCCATCTGAGACTTCACATATTCGTAGTTTTCGGGAATACTTAAATCCTTGTTCGAAACGTAATCAAGAAACTGATCATATAAAAGCCAGTCTCCCTGGTGTAAATCCCTGGTTCCTATAGTATTATACTCCAGAAGGTCAATGGATTCCGGATCAATCCCATAGTTTGAGGCTACATAGTGCTCATCCATTTTTTCCCGTAGATTATACAGGCCATAGTATTTCCCATTTATATAAAGTACGACAGGTTGGTAAGCCTGGTAGTCCATATCCATCCGGTCCATGATGAGGGTTTGCATAAATCCATCTCGTAAATATGTGGAATAGGCCTCAGTACCCGAGTTGCGCAGGTATAAGGTTTTAGGAGAGTTCAGATCCTTGGAGTTGAAGAACTGGTAGCCATCGATTCCTTCCTTACCGTATTTGTCCCTGGAATAAAATGCCAGGGGTTTCATGGGCCTTGTCCTGGAGCACCTGCCTGCTATTCTCGTACCCAGCACCTGGTTAACCCGGCTTACCCCATCCGGGGTAAAATATTCAAAATTAATCGCTCGCTCCCAGGGCCTGTTAAAGTTTACCGCCGAATCGATGCAGTTCCCTTTGATACCATTTGTCCCCACCACATAAATCCCAATACCATAATTGAAAAAATAATCCGGATTGGTAGAGATTGAAAGAACAGGCAGGGTGCTTTCCTGGTCGATCAGGAAGCTTTCGGTATGAATCGGACCCGGCAAAAGGCCGGGGTCAAAGGACCTGGCCCTGATTACCTTGTTTCTTGTAATGCGAAGAGGAGAATTATAAAGATCCGATTCCGAATCGGGCCAGGAACCATCCAGGGTATATCTTATGCTTGCAGTTGGGGAAAGGCTTGACAATTCAATGCTTTGCTCGCCTGAATAGAAGCCTCCCAACTGGGAAAAGATTACGGAATCCGAAACATGGCCTGCATTGTAAATTCCAGCTTTATTTGCCTTGGAACAGGTGGGCTCCGGCATGTACACAAATTCATTGCTTCCATCCGGATATCTTCCATAGGATACATCTGCCAGCTGCTTCTCAAAACTAAAGGAGTCAATCAATGTTCCCCCCGGATCAAAAAGTGCAATAAACTCACCATCGCTGTCCAGTGAGAAATTCGCATGCGAATACCAGCTTTCCTTGTCGGCCCAAATAACCACATGGGAGGAAGAACTAACCCTCAGACTGTAGTTGATCCGGTATTTATCAGGTATATTGATGTTATCGCTCAGGGTATAGCCTTCCAGGTTAACAGAATGATCTCCATCGTTGAAAATCTCTATCCAGTCACTGAAATTATAATAGTAGGTATCGTAATTCGTCGAATTATTGGCTGCGAGAATTTCATTGATATACAGCTGTGCATTTACATCCACTGCAGACATCCCTGAAAAAACTACACCGAGAACTATGTATAAGCGTAAATATAAATTCACTGGTAATTATTAGGCAAATGTATTTGTCAGACTAATTTTACTCATTTTAGGCAAAGTAATATGACTGTCAGGCAGGTTTTTCCATGAATTGGCCCTAAATGATGATGGATGAATCAGCATCTTTTTTTTTGCCCTGAAGCGAATTATATCCATCTTTAATGTTACTTCAACAGTACTTATGAGCCATTCAAATAAAAGTAAAATGAAAGCCCCCCGATTAAGATCTTACACTGCCATGCACGCAGCAGCTATTTTTTTTATTTTATGTCCTACCCTCACCTGCTCCGCAGCCCCGGGAGATGAAAGAAATACACAGGAAAAAGCAATCGATGAGAATCGCAAAGGCAGCTTTCACATAAAAGGAAAGCCGGGTGAGGTGGTGAAGATAGAACAGTTGAAACATGAGTTCTGGTTTGGCTGTGCAATCACCTCCAATGTATTTACCGAAAAATCAAAGATGTCTGAAGCTGACATTGCCATGTACAAAGAGAAATTTCTTGAGAATTTCAACGCTGCCGTAACCGAGAATGCTGTGAAGTGGGGTTCCATGGAGCGTAATCGTGGTGATATTGATTATAAAACGGCCGATAATATCCTGGACTGGACCGAGGCTCATAAGCTGCCCTGCCGGGGCCATAATCTGTACTGGGGAATCGACCAGTTTGTGCAACAATGGGTGAAGGACCTGGATGAGGAAGAGCTTCGCTTTGCCCTGGAAATACGAGGAAGAGAAACAGCCAAACACTATAAGGGGCGCTTCGTGGAGTACGATTTAAATAATGAAATGATCCATGGGAATTACTATGCTGGAAAACTGGGAGATGGAATTACAGGAGAAATGTCAGGCTGGGTACTTGAGGGAGATCCGGAAGCAAAATTATGGGTAAATGATTATGACATTCTCACCGGCAAGCGACTGGACGATTTTCTGAAGCACATCAGGACATTGCTTACAGAAGGTGTTCCCATTGCCGGAATTGGGGTTCAGGGTCACCTGCACGGGGTCTCTTTCTCAAAAGAAAAGCTAAAAGAAAGCCTGGACTCCCTGGGACAGTTTGGCCTGCCTGTGCGTATCACCGAGTTTAATATACCGGGGCAGCGCTCCAGGTACTACAAGGATAAATCCCTGGAACTAAATGAGGAAGAGGAGCTGCAAAAGGCCAAAGATATTGTCGACTATTACCGGATCAGTTTTGCACACCCTGCTGTGGAGGGAATCCTGATGTGGGGATTCTGGGAAGGAGCAAACTGGATAAAAACCTCCTCTTTATACCACAGGGACTGGTCGCCGACACCCGCTTTAGAGGCCTACCAGGATTTGATTTTTAGGGAGTGGAATACATCCACTTCTGTGATCCTGGATGAAAGGGGAGAAGCTTCCCTTCATGCTTTTTATGGTGAATACAGAATAACAATTGGACAAAAAGAGTCCATTGTTATCCTGGAAAAGGAAAAGGGCAGCAAAAAAATCACTTTACCTTAAAATATCCTGTACTCAGAATCCAGTAAGAGATTCGCTTCTTCTTCATTAAATCGGGCAGATCGGGCATCCCAGTGCAAAGTCTTGCCGGGGAAGCGGTTCGCAATAACCCCCAACAATATGGCCTCTGTTAATTTGGATGCATAGGAGAAGGGAGCACTGCATTGGGCTTCACCCAAACAGGCGTCCACAAACTGGTGATAGTGATCATTTAATCCAAGATCCGGAAAATCGACTTCTTCATATTTCCCATCCACAATCAATTTTGGATAATCCCAGTGAGGCAAAAGCAAATTTCCCTTTTCACCAATAAACATGGCCCCCTGTTCAGGCAATTTTTCGCCACCCGGCAACTCCAGGTCCTTGTGTTGGGCGGGTGCTCCTTCCCCATCATACCAGACCCATTTCAGGGTTTTCTTGGTATACATGGTTCCCGGGAACTTATAGGATACAACATTGTGTTCCGGGTGCCCGAAGCCGGTCGGTGGCCTGCAACTCGTTTTAATGGTTTTTGGAACATCCAGTTCCAGTGCGGTATAGGGAGTATCAAAAATATGCACCCCCATATCGCCCAGGGTTCCGCAACCGTAATCCAGTAATTTCCTCCAGTTCGCCGGGTGATAAATCTTATCCTTGTACGCTCTCTCGGGAGAGGTCCCCAACCAGAGGTTCCAATCTAAAGTTTCAGGAATTGGATCGCTACCCTCAGGCACAGGTCCGTCAAAGCCCCAGTTTTTAGGTGACCATGCTCTTACCGTACCCACTTTCCCAATGATCCCGGATTGAATCAGGATTACAGCCTTCCTGTATTCATCGCTGGAGTGACATTGAATTCCCATCTGGGTAATTAAATCCTTATCCTCAGCTAACTTTTTCATGGCCCTGGCCTCCGATACGTGGTGCGTCAGGGGCTTTTCACAAAAAACAGACTTCCCCATATTCATGGCTGTCAAAGAGGCAGGAGCATGGGTATGATCGGGGGTAGATACAACTACCGCATCAATGGAGTCCTTCATTTCACTTAAAAGCATCCTGTAATCTGTAAATACTTTTGCATTGGGATGCAATTCTTTTGCCTTTGCAAGATTCCTTGAGTCAACATCGCACAGGGCAACAACCTCAACCATGGGATGTGAAGCAATGGAACTCAGGTTCGAGGTCCCCTTTCCTCCAACGCCAATATGAGCCGTTCTTAGTTTTCCTCCCTTCGAAAGCGCCCATGCTGATGCGGGCAAAAAAGTCATCGATGCCAGGGCCGCACTATTCTTAAGAAAATCTCTTCTTTTCATAAGTCTTATCAATTTATCTTATTGGCCTTATGTAACTTACCTTAAGTTTCATTGGACTGTATTTAAATTAAGAATTCCGTTTATAACTCCTTTATGGAAATATTCCGAAACCAGAGTACATGACCATGCCCCAGGAAACCAATATGGCCTGATATATTTCCCAGGCCGGGGTGATCTTTACCATCTATGGTTCTTCCATTATTGATGTATAAGCCAATATCGCCATCAAGGATCACATGGCCATTCAAAGTAATTTTAATTTTTGTCCCATCGGCAATTACCTCCTGGGCATTCCACTCACCGACGGGCTTAAGATAGCCTCGTAAGGCAGGTATAACTCCATATACTGAACCATGATACTGGTAGCACTGCAAATCTTTGTATACATCAGCTGTATTGTCCAGAATCTGGAGTTCCATTCCCAAATAAGCTGCATCACCCCTGGTCGGTGTCCTTATACCCAGACCATTATTCGCCCCCTCGGTCAATTTGAATTCAAAGCGGAAAATAAAATTATCGTATTCTTCTTTTGTATAGAGATTGCCTCCTCCTTTTTCAGGATCAACCGCCAGTGTTCCATCCTCAATGGAATAGCCGCCAGTATTTCCAGTCCAGGATTCCAGGTTGCTTCCGTCAAAAAGAACCTTAAATCCTTCTTCCGTCTGTGCACCCACAAACAGGGTACAGGTGCAAAGCACTAATAATAGGATGAGTCTTACTGGCATATCTATTTATATTCGTAGAACCTGGATGAAGGTAAAAATAAAAACAAGTATTTTGTACTTACTTTGCATCAAAATTAGATACTGATGAAACTGATCTCCTGGAATGTCAACGGAATTCGGGCTGTCGTTAAAAAGGATTTTTTTAAGGACTTTAAAAATATGAATGCAGACATCCTTTGCCTGCAGGAAACCAAAGCCCAGGACCACCAGGTGGGGGAAGCGCTTGAACCCATAAAAGACCACCATATCTATTCACATTCAGCGCTAAAGCCCGGGTACTCGGGGACTGCCATCCTTTCAAAAACAAAAGCACTGTCAGAGACTCAGGGGATTGGCATTGAGGAACACGATCAGGAGGGCCGTGTGCTGTGCCTGGAATACCCTTCTTTTTACCTTGTCAATGTGTACGTTCCCAATTCCGGAAATGAGCTCAAAAGACTGGGCTACCGCCAGGACTGGGATCAGGCTTTTTGCTCCTATCTGAAGAAGCTGGAAAAGAAGAAAGCTGTAATTGTTTGCGGAGACTTTAATGTGGCGCACAGGGATATAGACCTGGCACGTCCCAAGCCCAATTACAACAAATCGGCTGGCTTCATGCAGGAAGAAATTGACGGAATGGATCGCTATACCGGCAGTGGCCTGGCCGATACCTTTCGACATTTTTACCCAGATGAAAAGGATCGCTATTCCTGGTGGAGTTATCGTGCGGGTGCCAGGGGCAAAAACGTGGGCTGGAGAATTGACTATTTCCTGGTAAGCGAAGCCTACCTGAGCTCAGTGGAAGATGCCTTCATCCTCAATGCAGTGCTGGGATCAGATCATTGTCCTGTGGGAATCAAGCTCAAATAGCATAAGCCAAAGCTCTGTTTTATTAGGATATCTCATTCATAAAGATCGTTTTGCACCCCACAATAACCCTCAACACTACCCCATGAAACATCAGGGAATGATCATGAAAAACTGCCTATTTCCTCTTATTCTTTCTGTTGAGATTCTTATCCCCCCTGGTTTTGGGTTTTTTGTACTTCTTCATCTTCCGCAGATAAGATCCGCCCTGGTTGGTTTTCGTGTTCTTTAATTTTTTCTCGTGGTGGGATCCTCCCGAGCTTTCAATTACTTTATGGGTCTTCAGTTTGATCTCTTCAACTTCTTTAGGCCGCTCATCGGGTGTGAGCTCCCTGGAAATCTCTACCACTTCGGGGAAGACCATTTCCGGGATGTGATAATCCATCAAGGCTTCAATATCCCTTTTGGCTTCTTCCTCTTTTCTGGTATAGAAAAGGATCGTCTTCCCTTCCTCCTTTGCCCTTCCGGTCCGGCCAATACGGTGCATGTAGTTTTCGGGGTAAGCAGGTGTGTCGAAATTAATAACATGGGAGACCCTATCCAGGTCGAGGCCCCGGGCCATCACATCGGTAGTGACCAGTATCCGATTTTCGCCCTCTTCAAACTGCTTTATGGAACGCAACCTGTAATTCTGAGTTTTATTGGAATGAATCACACAAATATCATTACCAAACTGCTCGCTTAAGCCATCAAACACCCGGTCGGCACTTTTCTTACTGGACACAAACACCAGGACTTTAGAGAAAACCTCAGAATCGGATATCAAATGCGCCAGCAAATTCACCTTGGTATAAAAATTCAGCACCGGGTAACACTCCTGGGCAATATTTTCCAATGGCGTGCCGCTCAGGGCAATGGAGATCCTTGCCGGGGAGGTAAAGTATTCATCAATAATCCCATCTACCTCCTCAGTCATCGTAGCCGAAAACATGATATTTTGCCTTCGCCTGGGCAGGAGCTCCAACATGTTCTTAAGTTGAAAACGAAAGCCCAGATCCAGCATAACATCCACCTCATCGATAACCAGTTTCTTTATGGAATTCAACCTGACGGCATCGTGCAAGAGGAGATCATTCAACCTTCCGGGTGTGGCCACCAGAATATCTGTCCCCTTAATAACTGCGATTTTCTGTGTATTGATATTCGTGCCCCCATATACTCCAATCACACGTATGTTCGAATAGCTGGTCAGGGCTTTAGCCTGTTCAACAACCTGCACTACCAGCTCCCGGGTAGGGACTACGATCAATATCCGGGGATTTACCTGTTCAGAATACTTCAGATCACGAAGGATGGGCCACAGGTAGGCGTATGTTTTCCCTGTTCCCGTTTGCGCAATTCCAAGCATATCACGCCCTGAAAGGATGACAGGCACAGAGGCCGACTGAATGGGAGTTGGTTGCTCAAAACCCAGGTCGACGATGGCTCGATACAGGGATTTAGATAGGTTCAATTCTTCGAAAGTGCTCATGGGGATCTTCTGTTTCAGCAAAAATAGAGGTAATAATGCACAATGGCAGAACTTTTCTCTAATTTCGAGGCCTAAAAAATCTGGAAATGCCAATTATAGAACTGGAAAATTGCATCAAGTGCATGAAATGTGTTAATGATTGTCCTTCTGATGCAATCGACATTGAAGCAGGAAGCATTAACGATACATGTATCCATTGCGGGCACTGTGTTGCCATTTGCCCCGAGTCGACCATTTACCCGGATAGCCAGGACATAATAAAACTAAAGCCTTCCCAGGTTTCCCCTGGCAGTTTTCAGGATCTCTCAGCCGGTATCAGAACCTGCAGAAGTTACCTTGGCAAGGAAGTGGACAAGGATACACTTGAGCTTCTTGTCGACAACATGAAACATTACCCTTCGGCAAGCAATGCAAGGCCCCTGAAGATTACCATCCTGACTAAAAGGGAAGCCATCGCTAGTATCAATCAACAGACTGCCGAAACATTGATCAAAA
This sequence comes from Bacteroidales bacterium, assembly GCA_029934875.1. Taxonomy (GTDB): domain Bacteria; phylum Bacteroidota; class Bacteroidia; order Bacteroidales. The sequence continues at coordinate 10,387 of JAOZLK010000060.1, forward strand.
GCATTGGTCAGATTACCTCGCCTGTTCTTATGCCCATCCTGCAGGTGCTGGCTCCAAAACTGGAGTTGCGTCGCCTGAAGGCTTATAAGAAGCAGTTTGTTGCGCGGCAAACACCCGAGTCTTCCCAGGTATGCCACCATGCTCCGGCTGTTTTACTGTTTCATGCACCGGCCACAAAATACGGGATGGCCAGCGCCGACGCCTATATCTGGGCAAGCTATACTTCGATCTTTGCATCTACCCTGGGCCTGGGAACTTGTTTCAACGGTTTTATTACTACTGCCATGAAGCGAAATAAAAGCATGCGCCTGGAGTTTGGGATTCCTGCCGGTCACCAGGTATATGCAGCCCTTCTCCTGGGTCATCCAAAGGTGAAATATAAAAATGAAGCAGGAAGGGAGAAGCCCGAAGTAAAATATATTTAATACCTTTTTCATTCAATTAAATCCGAAATATCATGAGACACATTTCAACTCTGCTCCTGACATCCATGTTCATAGTTTCAGGCCATGCGCAAAAGGCCAAATTGCACCTGAACCTGGAAGAGGGCGTAAGCTACAAACAGCTAACTCATTCAAAGGCAAATATTGACCAGGATGTCTACGGAATGAAAATGAACATAGAGATTATCATGGATGCCTCCATGTCCTTTCTTGTGAAAGCTGTCTCAAAGGAGGCCTATGATATGGAAATCAGCTACGATTGGATGAAAATGAACATGAAGCTTCCCCAGACGACTATGGAGTTCAGTTCAGAAAAAAACGACGAAAATGATCTTTTCTCCTTGATTCTGGCTAAGATGAAGGACACGCCCCTGAATCTGAAAATGAACAAACAAGGTAGAATAACTGAGATAGAGGATGTTGAGTCCAGGTGGGATTCTATTGTCAATGCATTCGACCAGTTTCCGAAGGATCAGAGAGAGCAGGTCAAGTCACAGCTCCTTAACAGCTATGGAGGAAAAGCCATCAGCGGAAGCATTGAAACATACACTGCAATTTTCCCGGAGAAAGCTGTAAAAAAGGGAGCTCAATGGAACTCTGTCACAAACCTTGAAAGCGGTATGCCTTTCACCCTTTCCAACACCTTTACTTATGAAGGTAGTGAAGATGGATTTGCATTAATCACCGGCCAGGGCATCCTTGAAAGCGTTGACACAGATGAATACATCGAGACCAATGGAATGATGATGAAATATAAGCTTTCCGGAACCATGAACTCCACCATCAAAGTAGATAAAAAGAGCGGCTGGATACAGGAGGCAAGCACTGAACAAATAGTTAAAGGGTCTTCGATCATCCAGGCAAATGAGCAGATTCCCCAGGATATGACCATTCCCATGACCATCAACTCCGTAACAGAGCTTACTAGTGAGTAAGACGGATGCAGGCTTAATCTGATTCCCGAGTTACAGGAATCTCAAGCCTCCCGAAAAAACGTTCGGGCTGCAAAATTTCCTCATAGGAAGGAGGCGGATTGTAAAGAAGAATCTGGACACCCTTCTTAAAACCCGTGGTATCCAGAAAAGTATCCAGAAAGACGGATGCATATTTATATTTAACCATATACTCCCTTTCACGGTCAAGCAATTGTTCGATTATAAGGGGAATCTCCACGTGCTCGGGAGGAATCAGTTCACCCATTTCCCCGGTAATGTATTCACAGATTCCCTCTTCGATAAAGGTGGAGCCAAAGGTCTCGTAAGAATTCACAATCCATAAACCGGTCTGGTAAGCTTTATCAACATGGATATGATAAACCGATTGCATTTCCACCCCGATCTGGTTCACATATTCATGAGCAAGTTCGTGGATCATAACCGCCTTGACAAATTTATTGCTCTCAAGGATCCTTCCCCTTTGTTCAGAAGGGAGGTCGTCCAATTCATAGGCCTCATAAAGTTCCGCGGTAGTGATATAGATCTCATGGGGATAAAACCTTCCCAGTTCTATTGAATCGCAGGCCCATTGCTCCTGCAAATCATCTGCATAGATCCACACATTGTAGATGGTGTCATTTACAAAATCCTGGAATTCCTTTACCAGCGACTGGGACTTCTGCTCCACATAAAGCTCAATCCCTTTACTGGTAGGCCTTCCATTTTCTAAAGGGTAGCCTCCCGAACTCCCAACCTGCATGAACAGGAACACTATGTAAGTCACTGTTCCCATATACCATTTTTATCAACTCCATTAGTGTTGACAAGCGCAAACCTGAATGGTTCACTATAAGTATAGATGCATGCCGGAGACTTTACCCTCTCTTATCCTGATTCTAAGCAGCTGGGCTATTATCCCCTATCATGTGGGTGTGGACCATTTTGAATGGGGCTCAAACAGTGATGTTTCCGCATTTGCCGATGTTCAGGCCAGCTATGCCTCCAACGAGGTTTGCCTGAATTGGAACGCCCCAGCTGTATTTGTACTCGGATACCTGGAACAGGTGGTCAGGTAATCGCTAAGA
>JAOZLK010000061.1 GCA_029934875.1 Bacteroidales bacterium
TATGCTGTTACCGTTGATGATTACGATGTGAACAAGCACTATTTTTTATCGGACTATTTCCGGGATACTTACAATGAAGCGCTTGCCCGCCTGCCCATTATCACCTCCGATGTCACCATCACCAAGATTGAAGTATGGATTACCAATAAAACCACCAATTTCGAGCAATCACGGAACATTGTCGCGGTGACCGATCTTGCCGAACCGGATCCCAGATTCTTTGATCGTGTAGCGGGACAGGCGGGAGATAATCCAAGGAACCCCCTGAACACTGCCTACAATGAGCTGACCACAACCTACTCCTCCATCAGGGAAATCAAAAATGCCACCAGCGTACTTGAAAATGCCGGTCTTACCCTGGGTATTGATTTTGAAAAAATCGAGAATGCCAGGATGCTTTCGTCAAGGGAGTATACCGTTAACGATAAGCTGGGATACATCTCACTGAATTCGGCCTTGAACACCGATGAAATCCTGGCTGTGGCTTACGAGTATAATTATAACGGTCAGACTTACCAGGTAGGTGAACTTTCCGAATCCAGCGGGATCAGTGCACCATCAACACTGATGCTCAAGCTGATCAAGCCCACCAACTTCACACCCAATGCCTATACCTGGCCCCTGATGATGAAAAACGTTTACGCCCTTGGCGCCTACCAGGTATCTGAGCAGGATTTTACCCTTGATGTACTCTACCGGGACGATAAAACAGGGAACAACATCAACTACATACCGGAAGAGGGCCTGGATAAGACCATTCTGATCAGGCAGATGAACCTGGATAACATTGACTCACAGAGGGATCCCTACCCCGATGGTGTATTTGACTTCATGAGCGGAATCACCATCAATCCAGCTAACGGGCGGGTATTTTTTCCCTTGCTGGAACCCTTTGGAAAGGACCTGGAGCAACTTTTACGTGATAGTCTTGACGGTGACGCGGCAGAGCTGGCAGTCCGGAAGTATGTCTACCAGTCACTTTACGACTCCACCAAAACCAAAGCCCAACAGATCGCTGAAAAGAATAAGTTTCTCATAGCCGGACAGTACTCCTCGTCCAATAGCTCTGAGATAATGTTGAATGCAATGAATGTGCCCCAGGGTTCTGTTAAGGTTACCGCAGGGGGCCGGGAGTTGATTGAAGGACAGGACTACACGGTCGACTATATGCTTGGCCGGGTAACCATTATTAACCAGGGGATAATGGAATCGGGGACACCCATCCGAATTGCCCTGGAGAACCAGTCACTTTTCAACTTCCAGACCAAAACATTAATGGGTGCGCACTTGGATTACCGGATTTCGGATAAATTTAACCTGGGAGCCACGGCCATGCACCTTACCGAACGACCCCTCACTCAAAAGGTAAACATAGGGGATGAGCCAATCTCAAATACGATCTGGGGCCTGAATGGTAATTACAGTACCGAGTCCCAACTCGTTACAAGCATTGTTGACTGGTTGCCCTTCCTGGAGACAAAGGCTCCCTCCACTTTCACTGTGGTAGGTGAATTTGCCCAGCTGGTTCCTGGTCACTCTAAGGCCATCGGAGATGCTGGGAATGCGTACATTGACGATTTCGAAGGGAGCGAAACATCCTATGATCTGAAGCAATTCTCTTCATGGAAACTTTCAAGTACACCAAGAGGTTTTTTCCCGGAGGCAGATCTGAATAATGACCTGAGGTATGGTTATGGAAGGGCCAAACTGGCCTGGTATAGCATTGATCCCCTCTTCCTGAACAACGAATCGCGTACTCCCGATTACATCAAGGCCAATCCCGATTACCAGTCCAGTGCCTATGTATACGAGGTCTATGAACAGGACATTTTTCCCAACAAGGAGAATCCCAATGGGGTGCCGACCAGGATCTCTGTCCTGAACCTGGGCTACTATCCCGAAGAGAGGGGACCCTACAATTACGATTACGAAAGGATTGATGAGGATGGAAATCTGCTTGATCCTTCGCGGCGCTGGGGAGGAATCATGAGGGAAATTTATTCCAGCGATTTTGAGCAGGCCAATGTGGAGTTTATTGAGTTCTGGATGATGGATCCATTTGCTGAGATGCCTGATCATAATGGTGGTCAGCTCTATTTCAACCTGGGTAACATCTCCGAGGATGTATTGAAAGACTCCAGGAAAACCTTTGAGAATGGACTCCCGACCACCGATGTGGTGGAGAAGGTGGATACAACCGTCTGGGGACGTATCCCCCTCACCCAGTCACTGGTGCAGGGATTCAGCGCCGGGGATGAAAGCAGGCAATACCAGGATGTGGGTATGGATGGACTCTCCACTGCCGATGAAAAGCAGTTTTTCTCAGAGAAACCAAGCGACTACTTGAATCAGATCGAAGCTCTGTATGGAGCCGGGTCCCTTACCGAGGAGGCCCGTGATGAAGCTTTTGACGACCCTTCATCTGACAATTACAGCTACTACCGCACTTCAAATTATGATGGAGAACAAGCCGGTATCCTTGCCCGCTACAAAGACTATAACAGCCACGAAGGAAACTCTCCAAGCGACCTGGACAATACAGAATCCTATCCCACCTCGGGTACCTCCCTCCCCGATATCGAGGACATTAACCGGGACAACACACTGAATGAAGGAGAAAGCTTCTTTGTTTACCGTGTCGACCTGGACAAAAACTCACTTGAAGTGGGCAGGAACAATATTGTGGATAAGGTAGTGGATAAGGTAAATTACGCAAACGGGACAAAGGCCGATGTAACCTGGTACCAGTTCAGAATCCCGGTATTTGATTATGACGGTAGTGTGGGCGATATCTCCGATTTCAAAACCATTCGCTTCATGCGGATGTTTATGACCGGTTTTGAGGATACCACCTTCCTTCGCTTCGCAAAGCTCGACCTTGTGCGAGGAGAGTGGCGAAGGTATAACCTGCCCTTTATGCAGGGGGGCGAGGACTGGACCGGATCGGAGCCTTCCCAGGGGCAACTGGCCATATCGGCTGTGAACATTGAGGAGAACGCAGGTAAGGAGCCGGTTAACTACGTTTTGCCCCCGGGATTTGACCGGCAGATTGATCCCACCCAGCCCCAGCTACGACAATTGAATGAACAGTCCATTGTATTGAGAGTCGATGAACTGGCCGATGGAGATGCCCGGGCGGCATATAAGAACACCCAGCTTGATATGCGGCAGTACAAGACCCTGAAAATGGAGGCCCACGCCGAGGCCATTACAGGGGTTCCACTGGATGATGACGAAGTAACTGCTTTTATCAGGCTGGGAACAGACTACCAGGATAACTATTATGAGTACGAGATACCCATGAAGCTGACTCCACCCGGGCGCTATGATAACGATATCGAAAGTGAAAGAAAGATTGTGTGGCCCGAGGATAATAAGTTTGAGATTGTACTGGATGAATTTACTGAACTGAAACAGGACAGAAACAGGGCCATGAGCGATCCGGACAGTGAAGTCTCCATCACTTCTGCATTCTCCATGGTCGATGATAAGGGTAACAGAATGACCGTTTCCGGAAATCCCAATCTGAGTGATGTTCGGACCATCATGATCGGGGTACGGAATCCAAAAGCAGGGAATAATCCCTTCCGCAGTGATGACGGCTTACCAAAGTCGGCTGAAATCTGGCTCAACGAGCTGCGCCTCACCGATTTTAATGAAAAGGGAGGCTGGGCAGCAACCGGAAGGGCCACCCTGAAGATGGCCGATTTCGGAAATATCACCTTTGCCGGAAACACCAGTCAACCCGGTTTCGGAAGTATCGAGCAGAAGGTAAACGAGAGGCAGCGTGAGCAGATCATTCAGTACGACGTTTCCTCGAATTTGCAAGTGGGTAAATTCTTTAAGCAGGAGAGTGGAGTGAACATCCCGGTATTTGCTAGCTACTCCAGGGCCATCGTAAATCCCGAATACAATCCGCTGGATCCTGATATTCCCTTGAAGGAGGCCATCGATGAGGCTGAAACTGAGGCTGAAAAAGACTCCATTATCAGTAATTCAAGGGATATGGTCACAAGAAAAGCCTTTGCAGTTACCAATGTGAAGATGAATAAGGCAGGCACCAAGAAGCGTTTCTACAGCCTGGCTAACTGGTCCACCAGCTTCTCCATGAATGAGATGGCGAGCCAGAATCCCAACCTGGATTATTACAACACCAGGAAGGTGAGGGTAAACCTTGGTTATAATTTCAATGCCCGGCAAGTAAATATCCAACCATTGAAATCAGTTAAATGGCTTAATTCTAATTGGTTAAGACTGGTTAAGGATTTCAACTTCAATGTTACTCCCTCCAGGATTTCCTGGAGAACCGACATGGATCGCTATTACATGGAAAAACAGGTCACGAATCTCGATAATCCTGGATTTGTGGTGGATCCGACCTTTAAAAAGGATTTCACGTGGAATCGCTATTTTGATCTTAACTTTGACATTACCAAGAACCTGCGTTTCAATTTCTCCAATACTAATCAGGCCAGGATTGATGAACCCAATGGTAGGTGGAACAGAAATGAGGACAACTATGAGGTCTACCGGGATTCATTATGGAGCAGCATCCTCTCCGGTGGACGTATCACTTCCTACCTTCACTCTTTTGATGCATCCTATAATATCCCTATTAATAAGATTCCTCTCCTTGACTGGACCAGTGCCAATGCGCGTTACGGGGGAACCTATGCCTGGAGTGCCGGACCGATTATTCTGGATGATCCTGTGTATGGGGCCACTAACCTGGGGAACGACATTAAGAACTCCAGCACCATCCAGCTAAATGGTCAGCTTAACATGGTGAACCTATACAATAAGATAGGCTATCTGAAGGATATTAACGACAAGTACAGAAACGGAAAAAGCAGGCAGAAGGAGGCGGAGACCAGAACCAAGACAAAGGTTTACTCTAAGGATAACCTCTACCTGAGAGAAGGGAAGGGCAGGTATGTAACACATAACCTGAAAACAGAGGCGATCAGCGTAGAGGTCCTGGATGAGAACAACCAGCCTGTGGATGTAGTTACAGAAACCCTCAGTGAAAGTCGCATCATGATCACTTCCCCCAAGGCCATTCGAAGAGCAACCATTACGGTTACAGGTACCATTGAGAAAGGTGAGAGTCCCCTGATTGTAATAACTGAGACCTCCCTCAGGGTGTTGATGGCCCTGCGGACGGTGAATGTTACCTACTCAAAAAGTGGCGGAACACTGCTTCCCGGATACCTGCCAACACCCCAGACATTTAGTTTTGGATTCGAAAATTATAATGGTGCCCTGGCTCCGGGCTTTCCCTTTGCCGTTGGTTGGCAGGACCGTGGCTTTGCAGAGCAGGCTTTTGACAAGCAGTGGCTGACCAAGGACCAGGCTTTGAATAGTGCCTACACCATGAACAATACAGAGCGCTTTACTTTCAGGGCAAATATTGAACCCTTCAACGGCCTGAAAATCGATCTGACTGCAAACCGTATGTATGCCACCAACCTTTCGGAGTACTATACGGCAAATGACTATGGAGGGCTTCCGTCGGATACGGCCCGGGGACTTCGCTACGGGGGAAATTTCAGCATGTCCTACATCTCCATTGGGACCGCCTTTGAGAAAATTGATTCCGAAGTGGATAAATCAGGAACCTTCCGGCTCCTGAAAGAAGATTACCGGATGACCATTTCGGAGCGATTGGGCCAGGATCAGTATGGTTTGCCGGTAGATCAGCTGCCAAGAGATTCAAGCGGCTACGTCCAGGGTTATGGGGCCACTTCCCAGGCTGTCCTGATACCCGCTTTCCTGGCTGCATATGGAGATGAGGATGCAGAAAAGGTACCTCTCAATGCCATCCGGACCATCTCACAGATTTTGCCCAACTGGCAGATCAGATTCGATGGGCTTGGTAAAATAGAGGCCTTTAAGCCTGCTATAAACTCTATAGTCATAAATCACTCCTATCGCTCAACCTATAGCGTCGGGTCCTTTAACTATAATCCTTTCTTTACATATGACAGTATCAAGGGGGTGCCCATTGCTGTCGACCTGCAGGGAAATTTCATGGTGGAGCAGAACATCAATACCATCAGTATCAATGAGAGTTTCAGCCCTCTTTTCGACCTGAATATGGACTGGCAGAACAGCCTCACGACACGCATAGAATACCGCAGGTCGAGGACCGTGGCCATGAACATGGCAAACACCCAGGTGAACGAAGTCAACAGTGGTGAGATTATTATTGGCGCAGGCTATCGCTTCAACCAGGTACCACTGATCATCAATCAGAGGGAGATTAGTAGTGACCTTAATGTACGCCTGGACTTCTCAATGCGGAACAACCGCACGGTGATCAGGAAGCTTGAGGATATCTCGGGAAGTGAAATTACTGCAGGTCAGCGGATATTCTCTTTGAAGGCATCGGCCGACTACATGCTGAGTGATAAATTTGTGGTCAGGTTATTTTACGACCAACGAATGACCAATCCCTATATTTCAAACTCCTATCCCAACGCCAACTACCATGTTGGATTCAGCCTGACCTTCACCCTCTAGCTCAGAATATGATCTAAAGCAGGTCGATTTTCCTTTGGAAATTATTACATTTGAGTACCCAGTACTGAGCACTGTGTACTGAGCACTAAGTACTAATTTACCAATAACTATTTATTAATGAATATTCCAGAAGAATTAAAGTACAGCGCTGATCATGAGTGGATTCGCGTTGAAGGTGATGAGATTGTTATCGGAGTTACCGACTTTGCCCAGGGAGAGATGGGGGACGTGGTTTTTCTCGAAATTGAGACGGAAGGTGAGACTCTGACCAAGGGGGAAATCTTCGGTACCATAGAGGCCGTAAAGACCGTTTCAGACCTTTATATGCCTCTTGACGGAGAGGTGCTGGAAGTTAATCCGGCCCTGGAGGATACCCCCGAACTGGTAAACTCCAGTCCCTTTGATCAGGGTTGGATGATTCGGGTAAAGCTTTCGGATCCCGCTCAGCTTGATGATCTATTGTCGGCTGCAGCCTACACTGAGCTGATCGGATAGTATTCATTTACGGCAGGATTTTTGCAGCTGGTTTTGATGTTCTCAAGATCTTGCATGAAAAAGTTGTTTACAATTCTGCTTTGCTCTTTTTGCTTCTCCCCGTGGATGAACTCCCAGGCGCAGTTATTCCTGAAGGCACTTGCCCCTGAAGGAAATCATGTGAATGGGAGGGAATATATTCCCTTATCCAATGATCTCATCAGGCTTGAACTGGCCTATGATTGCATGCTTGGAGAGAACTTTTTATTCGACCTGGTGGTGATCAATGAATCGGGCCACCCCATATCTGTACAACCATCTTCTTTTTACTGCCTGGAACTGGATGATCCTGATACGGATTCTTCCTGCTTTCCTCCGTCCATGGCTCTACCGCCACTACAGCCTTTTAAGTGGTATGATCGTGCCCTTGAGCAGCCGCAACATGAAAGCATGTTCAGCCCCTTCCTGGAGATCCCAGCTATGTTTATGGAAGGTTTTGTTTCATCCTGGAATGGAGAGTCGTCTGCCAGGACGCTCTCGGACAAGGAAAGGGAGAGTCATCTGAAGGATGCAATCAGGCAGGAGATGATGCAGGAGGTGCAGCTTGCTCCGGGAGAGGTAGCAAATGGATTTGTCTGGTTCCCGGGTTCTCCCGAAACCAAATATCTCCTGTTTTGTTTCCCCCTGGATGAGCAGGAGTTTCAGTTTGCATATGAAGTGGAGAAAGGTCGTCCATAATCCATCTTCCTGGCTGAATCATATTCCCGATGTCATTACTGTTTACCAGGAGCTGATTCAAGGTCCTCGGGCGATTCATCCCGGTCTCCGCGGTGGGGCTTCTCCGTTCCCAGTGGATTCCTGGAGATCTCTTCATAAAGGTTCCTGTTACGAACCACATCAATGGCAGTGTAGATAGCGTTCCGGAAGGATTCGGTGGATGCCATATTTTTCCCTGCCAGCTCAAAGGCTGTTCCATGCGCGGGGCTTGTCCGCACAACCGGCAGGCCCGCGGTGTAGTTCACTCCGCTATCCATAGACAGTGCTTTGAAGGGGGCCAGTCCCTGGTCATGGTACATGGCCAGAACCGCATCAAACTTCCTGAAACGGCCAGCCCCGAAAAAGCCATCTGCCGGGAAGGGGCCAAAGGCAAGGATATTCAACTTACGAGCCTCTTCCAGTGCAGGGATGATCATCTCCTGTTCTTCTTTTCCAAGGAGACCATTGTCGCCTGCATGGGGGTTGAGGCCAAGTACAGCTATGCGAGGGTTCCTGATCCCGAAGTCAGTCAGCAGGGAACGGGAGAGAATTGACAATTTTTTCACGATCAGCCGGGTGCTTATAAAGCTACTCAGCTGGGCAAGAGGAATATGTCCCGCCACTAGTCCCACCTTCATCAGGTCACTCACCATCAGCATCATTACCTCATCAACATTAAAGCGTTCCTGCAGGTACTCGGTATGGCCCTTGTGCTGAAATTCCTGGTGCTGCACATTCTGCTTGTTAAGCGGCCCGGTAACCAGCGCATCAATGCTTCCCTCCTTCAAGGCATCAGTGGCTGCTTTGAGTGCTGCATAAGAGGAAAGACCTGCACCCTCTGTATTTTTGCCCAGCTCAACCCGGATGTTATCATCCACACAATTTATCAAGTAGGCTTTGTCTCCTCTTGCTTCAGAAGCAGAATTGATACTAAGCGCTGAAAATTTATCAATTTCAAGCGCTTTCTTGTGGTAGGCAAGTACCTTTGAGGAGCCGAAGATCAGGGGCGTGCATAGCTCCTCCATCCTTGGATCCATCAGGGTTTTAATAATTACCTCGTAAGAGATTCCGTTGATATCCCCATGGGATATCCCGATTTTTATTTTTTGTTGCATCTGTAGTCGGCTTACAATATTCGATTCAGGAAAAAATGGTACAGGATTCTGACACCCACCCCGCTACCACCTTTCCCGCGGTAGTTATAGGGCATTTTGTTGAATGAGGGCCCTGCGATATCCAGGTGGATAAAGGGATAATCGGTGAAGTGTTCCAGGAATTTCCCTGCGGTGATGGCTCCGCCATACCTGCCGCCGATGTTCTTCAAATCTGCAATTTCAGATTTGAGTTGTTCCTTATAGTCATCCCAGAAGGGGAAATGTGCTATACGCTCGGCAGCATAATCACCACTTTTGATCAGGCTCTCCATCACATCTCTGTCGGCATTACCCATACCAACAATTCCATACTTGTCAATGGCCATGTGGGCCGATCCGGTGAGGGTCGAGAGTTCGATGACCAGCTCCGGCTCATATTGTTTTGCATAGCTGAGGGCATCGGCCAGGATCATCCTTCCCTCTGCATCGGTATTGAGCACCTCCACCGTGGTTCCGTCGTACATGGTGACCACATCTCCCGGAACATAGGCATTTCCATCGGGCCTGTTATCGGTTGCAGGAATCAGGCCTACAATCCAGAGGGGGAACTCATTTTTTGCCACTGAGTAAAGGGCGCCCGCAACAGCAGCAGCACCTCCCATATCGCATTTCATATAGTCCATGGAGTCATGAGTAGGCTTCAGACTTAGCCCGCCAGTGTCATACACCACACCCTTTCCCACCAGTACAATGGGCTTATTATTTACAGCATTTTCCGGTTTATGGGTCATGATTGTAAAGGTGGGTGGATCGATGCTTCCCCTGTTCACAGCCAGGAGTCCGCCCATTTTCAGGGACTCAATCTTTTTCTTGTGAAAAACCTCCACATGGAAGCCTGCATCCTTAGCCATCTGCTCAATTTCTGCTGATAGCTGAGTGGCAGTGAGGAAGGAGAGCGGCTCATTAACCAGGTTCCTGGTCAGGTACACTGCAGTAAGCAGGTTCTCAAGCTTCAATATGTGATCATCTGTAAGGCCCTGATCCAGTAAGCCAATTTCTTTCAGGGCATTGGGCTTTCGCTTCTCCCCTGTTTTATATTTCAGAAACTGGTAACTCGAAAGGGCCATTCCTTCAGCAAAGGCAATGATCTCCTCTGCCGATACTCCGCCATTTATCAGCATCAGTTTGTCGATATCCAGGTCATTCATGGAAGCATGCATGGACTCAGCTGCAATCCTGGCCTCCTCCAGTCTTTTAGGAAGTGGGCTATCCTCATTTTCCAGTCTCCTTATAAAAATCTGGTGGTCCAGCAGGTTGATCTGTGCACTTTCCTTACCTGCCGCAAAACGTTTCTCCACATACTGGCGTTGTTTCTTGTCGGGAATCAGTCCCGACAGATCACCATCCCTGCGTACAAGATAAACCCTGTTGTCTGTCTCCTTTAATACTTTGATTTTATATATTTTCATCCTTTATTTTGTTTGCCACTCATAAGGGTAAATGTAAAGTTGGATCCCTTCTGGGGAACACTCTCAACTTTTAAAACTCCTTGATTCTTCAAAACCAGGTCACGAACCAGTTGGAGGCCCAGGCCGGTTCCTATCTCCATGTCGGTTCCCGTTGATGATTCCAGTTGCCCTTCATTCTGAAATTTGTCCAGAATTTCTGGTTGGATTCCGATCCCGGTATCGGAAACGGACACATAAATTTCCTCTCCTTCCGTCCACACCTTTATATCAACCTTCCCATCTTTTGGAGTGAACTTTAATGCATTGGAAACAAGATTTCGTATAATGATGTTTACCAGGGATTTGTCGGCGAATGCCCAGGTGCCGGGCGGGACCTGGGAGCTAAGTCTTACCCCTTTTTGAAGGGCCATAAGGGTGAAGAGGGACTCCACGTCGGCCACAAGATCTTCAAGCTTCAGTTCATGCATGCTAACCTTCAGTTCATCGGCCTGGCTTCTTCCCCAGTAGAGCAGGTTATCCAGTAAGGTGACTGCAGCCTGTGACGATTCATGCAGCGATTCGATAATCTGTTTATTAGCGGTGAGCTCTGGTTTGGTGATGATCAGGTCTACAAACTGGGCAATGCTGGCAACCGGATTCTTGAGATCATGGGCGATCACCGAGAGAACCCTGTTTTTGAATATCAGGGAGGACTCCAGCCTTAACCTTGCTTTATAATTGTTAACCCATTGCATAATGATCATTACGGATACAGCCAGTACAAATACCTGGAACGAGATCTGTAACATGTAAAAACTGCTCATGGATTCGCCCGAATTGGCCAGAAGGATATCATTGATCAGGGTATAAATAAAAAGGCCAAGAGAAAGAAAAAAAATAGCATCCAGGGGCCTTCTGTGGAGAGTGCCGATGAAACTCAGCACCAGGTAGTGAACCAGGAAGAGTAGAAGAAGGGGCTGGAAAACAATCATCCCATAGGTAAACAGGCTTGGAGGCAGGACGAATAAGGAAATGATGAGTAAACCCGTTATAACAATGTTTCCCCTTATAAAATACTTCATATAGTTTTTATGGAACATGGTGTGAAGGAAGATCATTCCACAAATTGAGGCAAGGTAGCTGCCGAAGTACTCCATCCTGATTTGCCAGGCCCAGGGAGTATCGATAAAACTGTTTGAGAAATAGAGCCCCGTATTTACGGACCGTATAAGGATTCCTAAAACTGTAAGTGCAAACAGGATGGTCAGGGAATAGCTCCTGTTAAACATCCAGAAAATGAAAAAGAAAAGGGAGAAAAAGAAAAGTATTCCAATGGTCGAGTAGTTATACATGCTACGTCGTTCAGCCTTTGTAAGGATGGCCCCTGATCCTCCCAGTAGCACTGGTTGCCAGAATCCACCACGACGGTGATGGTAATTGGAGACCTGGATCAGCAGTTGAATTGTATCCTGATCGGGAATATAACAAAAGCGACCAGGCTCATACCAGGGTTCTTCGCTTTCCTTAGAGGTTCCAACAGTCCCGTTTTCCCGAACCAGGCGCTTGTTGAGAAAGAACTTATGAGCCACATCAAAAACAGGAATGTCGACACAGATGCCGGATCGGGTTCCGTGTGGCAGCAAAACCGTCAGGGCATAGGTTCCGTAGCCGAAGCCGGGAAGATCCTTTCCATCTATTTCATAATCATTCCAGTAGGAGGGAACCGGGACAATAATTCCCTTACCTTCCTCTTTTGCCTTTTTAAAAGTACCGGGGGTGAGCAGCTGTTCCCAATAAAATTCCCACTCCCCATTAAGGTTGTAAAAACTATTCTGATCCATCTCAGATCCACGCAGATCGAGCACTCCTTTTACCGGTATGCGATCATGTCCTTGATGTGCGAAACTTACAGAGCCGATCCAAAGCAGGATGAGTAATATGGATATGCGAATTTTCACAAAAGCAAATGTAATAATAAATTGACTTTGACAGTCCATTGTTGTATTTTGCAAATAAGCATTCATTCACAAATAAAACTTTAATATGAGATACTCACTATTATTCTTTTCTCTAGGTCTTGCAATACTAAGCACAGGATGTGAAAAGGCTGTTGATATAGAAAAGGAGAAGGCAGCCATCATTGAGGTGATAAACCAGGAGACCGAAACTTACCTGGCCAGGGATTTTGAATCGATGTTTGCCACCCATGTTCAGGACTCGCTCAATATGCGGCTCACAGCCGGTGCAGACAATTTTGTTTTTGTCGAAGGTTGGGAAGATGTTTCAAAGCATATGACCGGCGACGAAACCGAAGATGAACTGGGAGCCAACCTTCACATCAGCGTGGAAAAAAGCAATTATCGCATGAAGCTTTATCCCAACTCTGCCTTTGTGGTTTGTGACCAGAAATGGACCGCCAATTTCGGGGATGATGTGACCGAGATCAACAGTATCCAGGTCCGTTTCCTGGAAAAGATTGAAGGTGAGTGGAAAATATCATTTGTATCCTGGATTGGTACCTCAGGC
>JAOZLK010000474.1 GCA_029934875.1 Bacteroidales bacterium
ATGAACTCAAAGCTAAACACATCAAAGATGGAGCTATCGGCCCAGTAATAGTCCTGTACAGAAATGTTCATGATGGAAGAAGAGTCATCCTCCGGCTCGAAACGTAAATTAATGGACTTTCCTTTCCCCTCCCAGTTCACAAGCCTGGCTACGTTTTCCACTTCAGAAAAATTTTGTTTGATCTGGTGGCCGGGAGCCGTTGGCTGCCCAACCCGGTCCCCGAATTCGAGCCTGTATATACGATCAAAGTTTTCATGACAGCGGTCGTAACTCAATTCGTACCTGGCATACAGGCCGATCAATATCATGGCTGTAATGCCAATAACCAGGCTCAACACCTGGATCACAGACTGAACCCTGTTCCTGGCTATATTTCGTAAAGCTGTTCGAAGAAAACTTTTGAGCATGAATAATAATTAAAATGGATCATTTTATCTGAAACGGATCGCTCTCATTCCATACTCCTCCACCTGCAAGGATGGTATAGAAGGCATCATAGTGCATGGTTTCAAAAATCGTAAACTCTGTAAATGAAATGATCCTGCGGTCATCTGTAAACTGCCTTTCCTTGGGAAGTTCCCCTATGGCAGGAATGGACTTAGCCCTTCCTCGCCTTCCAGTAACACCTGGTCCAAAGGCAGTAATCCCCGGTTTCAGTCCCCAGCCTTTTGATGCAGTATAAGCACTTTCACGGTCATGTATATTATGAACCTGGTGAAAACCAACCCCCGTCACATAGCTAATTCCCAGGGGATTGAGACCCAATTTCCAGTCCATTAACTCTGATGCAGCATCAAAGTAGGGCTGCTCTCCGCTTAATTTCCACTGAAGTAAGGGAGCACAGGCATATTGCGGCTGCCTGACATTATGTCCCCAGCCACCCCTTGCAGAATTATTACCCACAGGGTAGGCATGGGCTTTCAGTTCTGCGATGTTTGCATCGGCAGCCTCTCTTACAGCCTGCTTGAAATAAGCCACGATATCAGGATTCGTTTCAACATCTTTTGCCAGAATATAGGACATCAGGTAGGCAGGGTTGTCAAAATGCTCATCATTCAGTGAATAACCCGGCGTTTTGTAGAGATTATCCTTCAAACCACCGGCAATCATATAAAGTTCTTCTATTTTCTGGTGATCAGCCTCTTCTGCCAGTAAGAGGTAACGCTGAATATGGTAATAGAGCTTTTCAGGATCAGCAATTGTATCCCGCCCTGCTTCCATGGCCTTGTCACCTCTTACCAACAACATCTCTGCCCTCTCCGGCTTGTAGGGTTTAAGGATCCTGGCCAGGTGAATGAAAAGACCTGCTCCGGTGCATGTAGCCCTTGGATCAGTTTTGACGGTTCCATACTTTTTATCGTCCAGGTCCATCGGAGCGGCAAAAGGAGCAGGGTAGCCCCTTGTTTCGGTCCCAAAATGAATGCATCCATCTTCATTCTGAAGATATTCCCAGGCCAGTGTTCCCCATTCAGCCTCATCAATAATATCCGGGATCCCGTTTTCGTAATTCAGGATCTGATAATAATCATTAAAATCACCAGGGATATTGTACTGGCCATCTTTGAAGTATTCCGGGAAAACTTCATAGATCATCAGGTTGATGACGGGATTGGCCATGTGATAGGCTCGCCTGTCGGCATCACCGGCATCGTGGTAACCGCCATAGCATTTAAAGGTCCTTTCATCACCCTTTACATCAATATTAGCTTCTCCAATGGGTCCATCCACGTCATAAATTAGTGTGTGGCAGGGATTCTTTCTTATATCCGGATCGTGGATGGGGCAACCACAACGTTGAAGATACTGGGCACGAAAGATGGTATGGGCCAGCTGTTTTGAAAATTCACCACCCACTCCGAAGGGATAGGAAGAACCATAACCCAGCACAACAATTTTATATGGTCCCCCTTCAGGTACCCCGGCCAGGTCGATCCGGTAGACAAAATCGCCGGAAGACTCATCCGGGCCAAGCTCCTGCAGATTCCCGGCAAGGACAGTTTCCCCGGTGGACAGACTAAATACTTCATATCCAGGGATCTCTCCATCGATCTGAACAGCTCCTCCGCTGCCAAGCCAGATAGCAAAGTTTGCATACCTGGATTCAGCATATGCACTATACCCGGCCTGGTTGGTTTTTATGGATTCACAAAACACTTCCTTTTCATTGAATACAAATTCCTTACTCCCGTAGGGTGTACTAATATTATAAGTTTCTCCTTCTATTAACTTATTTGTTTTCAAATAAATGTGATGGTCACACTGATCTGCCTGCATGGCATATTGATGGATCTCCATAGCTTGCTCCCCATTGATTTCCCATCCTTCGGGTTTGTGAATATCGATTTCGTTCAGGTCGACTGTATCACTTGTGAAAAATGCAACAATCACCTGGTTTGAGGCCGTCCGGATTTCGCGCAATTCCAGCTTGGCATGAATTACAGTAATGCTCAACAGCAGTGTGAGCATAATCAATAATGGCTTCTTTTTCATTTGGGTGTATGGATTAGCGAAAATTTTGCTGTGGAGATCCCATGTGCTCCTTGCAAGCTAAGGAGATAAACTCCATCCGGAAGATTTAGATCCCTGATACAATATTGATCCTTTGCCTCCTGTGGACCTGCATGGTATACTATTTTTCCGTTCAGATCCGAAATAATAATCCGGGTGATCTCTTCACCAGGTTCAGACTTAAAATAAAGGATTCCGTCCGTCATTGGATTGGGAAATATGTGTACCCACGGACCATTCGGTTCAGACAGGTCTTCATGCTGGAAAATCAGGGTCGGACTTAGAGACTCAAGCAACTGGGATGCCTGCTCCACCTCCAGATTACTGAGATGTAGCGAGACCTGGTCAAGAACTTGTTGGGTATCAGTATCATTTTCAAATTCTTTACGCAGGATATAGAGCCTGTGAATCATCTCAAACTCAGCTTTCCCATAGCTGACTCCTGTAAATGATTGAATCCTCTCCAGGTAATCAAAACCGGTCTCCAAGGTTGGTTCAAACATGGTGCCCTCTCCGAAATCGTTGAAGGTAACCAACTCCAGCATATCAATATTGTTTTTGTATTGATCAGCTCGGTTGAGTGTTTCTGTAAGTGTGGATCCGGAATCATGAGGAATAGAGAAATAGCTGCTACCTGCGCCACCTTCGGCATAAAAGTCATTAAACCCGGGGTAAGCCGACCCCATCGCTGTTTTCAGACCAGGGGCCCGGTTGGTGTAAAAACTGCTAAGGTGGGAGAGATGGTCCTTATCGTCCTGGTATACCCATGAATACTCGCCATCGGCAAGTGTTCCCACATTATTGGATTCATACCAGAGGGGCAGGAACTCAATTTCTTCGCCGGCTTCCGGAAGAATCTCCTCCCAATCGGCCGGATCTTCAAAAGTTATAGGGCCAAAAATACACACCAGCGGATCCTGATCCTCCCCGTAGCGGATATAGGTATCCCTGTTAAAGTAGTTATCCCTTAAATATGCAAAATTTTCTTTCACATCATCAATGGAGCGACTGAAGCGGTCCTCCAATACTACTCCGAACTGCATACCAAAATCATCGGTATAGGAAACAATACTGTCCGAACTCTTCAACAGCTCTTTCACATCTCCGTTTGAGCCCACCGATCCATACCAGTTGATTAGGACTCCATCGATCCCTGCGTACTTCATCAGTAAAAGGTGATACTCGATCACATCCCTGTCCCGGCTCGCGTAGGGACCGATGAGGGGATAATAATGAGAGGCTATTTCCCTTTGCCCATCGGATCCGATTACATTGGGATCCATGGTATTCATGGTCCAGTGCCAGCCCCAGACCCCGACGGTTTCAGGCGTCTCAAACCAGGGCATGTAGTGCATATACACCCTCATGGGATTGGTCTTCTCCACAGCTTGCTGGCCAGCCAGAGGATGTAGAATACCCAGGAGCATGATTACCTGGAGTTTAATCAAAATCTGTGTTTTCATACCCTCAAATTTACTTCCAGGTTTTCGATGCCCGGATCTGAATATAAATATAGATTTATTTCGCAGAAAGTGCATATTCACCGAACAAAGTACTGTTTTGACCGAAAAAAGTTGTGCCGGCTTA
>JAOZLK010000475.1:0-533 GCA_029934875.1 Bacteroidales bacterium
TAGAGCCTGAAACCGGGTGCTGTCATGCAGGTGATCAACGTTGTTGACTCCGAGGTAGGGAATATTGGGAGTGTGCAACTCGTATGCTTCTTCAAACTTGTCCAGGGCTTTACTGTATTCCCCAATCTGGTAGTACCTCCAGGCAAACAACCCGGGAGAGACGTATACTTTCGACGCATGCAGTTCCAACTGCCTTACAAGTTCTTCATAGGCAGCTTGCTGGCCATACTGATTGAATATTCTGTCGACGGAATCGACGATCTCCTCCTCAAAGGGGATGCGGTGCAAATCATGAGCAAAGGCCTCCTCGTACCTTCCAAGTTTGAAGGCGTCCCTTGCTGCGATTGATCTTGCAAATATATTGGTCGGATCGATGGCCATGGCCATATGGCTATAGATATAAGCCTCCTCGAATTGGTTGGCCCCCTTCAATACCACTGCATGTAGGGCCAGAACAAGTGCATTTCGTGGATCCAGGTCTACTGCAATCCGGCCTTGTTCCAGGGCTTCATCGGTCCGTTGAAGCAAGCTCA
>JAOZLK010000475.1:543-4094 GCA_029934875.1 Bacteroidales bacterium
ATAATAGATTCTTGATTTTGCATGGTTGGGGTTGATAGCCAGGGCCTTGATAAACTCTTTTTCACCCTTTTCCCAGTCCCAGTATGTCCATACGGAATTCAGAGCAAGAATGTAATGCATCTCCGGATAATCCGGATCCAGCGCCAGGGCTTTCTGCAGGTATTCATTAGCTATGGGGAAGCCAATTTCAGGAGAGATAATCGCCATCTGTACACGGCCTCCCCAAACCCCTGCCACACCCGTGTAAGGAGGTGCCCAATCCGGTTCCAGTTCAATGGCGATGTTATAGAGCTCCAGGGCTTTGTCAAATGATTCCGGACCCAGCTGCTCCCAATAGGACTCCGCCTTCAGGTAGGCATCATAAGCCTCTTTGTTGACTTCTCTTGATCCGGATAGCAGGCGATCTTCATCTGAGGTCAGTTCAATTTTCACTTCTTCTGTAATCTGCCTGGTGATCCGGTGGTATAGTCCCAGGATCCGGCCCTTTTCTTCTTTGATGTCTGCCGAATACAACTGCTCCTCTTCGCCCGAAGCTTTGATCAGCCTGTACTGTATACAAACGGTATCTCCTAAGCAAAGGACTGAGGTTTCTATCACGCCATCCACATTCAGTTCAGAGGCAATTTGAGTGGCGGTCATATCCCGGTCCTTATAAGCCCTGGCCGAGGTCTCGCCGATAACTCTCAAGCCACTGATCTTTCCCATATCGGTCACCAAAGCCGAATGCATGCCGTAGACAAAGTATTCCAGCTCATCATCTCCCGTAAAATTGTTAAAGGGCAGCACCACCAGCGACTGAATATCCCCGGCTTTTAGCCCTTTTGTTCCTCCCACAATGTTGAAAGTCAACAATCCAGCTATGAGCAAAAAGCTTACATAGTTGGCAATTTTCCAGGCATTGGGCACCTTGGTTGGCTCATCGCCTTCTGTCTCTTCTACCGTCGTGGTCTTTTCGATCCCTTCAGGGGTCAGGTCATAGATCCAGGCCAGTATGATTGCCAATGGAAACCCAACTGCCAGGATCACCACCAAAATAGTGGCCAGTTTGTCTGGAAGATTAAGAGGTTCTATCAGGTTATTGACCAGCTCTATGAGTACAAATGAGGCTGAAGCATAGATAGTGATTACATGCACAACCCGGCGCCTTTTTAGCTCCTGCCAGAATCGGGCTATTTTAGTTTGTCGTTGTGGCATACAGGGATGAACCTCTTCCGTAAGTTAGAGAGTTTATTATTTCTTTGGATGAGGCAGATTCATACTATCCACAATAGCAATAAAGCGGGTGCTGTCATATAAGTTCACGTAACCATTATGACCAGCGACTATGTATGGCATATTGGGCTCATGCAATTCATATCCTTTTTCCAGATCATCAAGGGCTTTGCTGTATTCTCCGCTGGCATAATGTCTTCTTGCCAGAATCCTGGGAGATAGATACTTTTCTTGGGCCAGTAATTCAAATTGGCGCACAATCTCTTTGTCGGCAGCCTGAAAGCCCTGCTCCTTAAAAATCAGGTCAAAGGATTGCACGAGCTCCTCACTGAAATAACTTCTAAGAGCTGTTTTCCGATACTCAAATGATCTGTCATATTCCCCCAGGGCCTGAAGAGCCAGTTTCATTTGAGCATTTGCTTTCCCTTGGCTGATGGCATTGGCTTTTTCGGCATATTCCAGCGCTTCCTGGAATTGACCTGTGGATCGCAGGACCCCCGAATATAATGCGAGAATCCCCGGATTCAAGGGATCCAGTTCCACGGCCAATTGCCCCTGGGTCAGGGCCTCTTCGGGTCGCTGAAGACATATAAGAAAATGTGCATAATAAATGCGTGACATCACATCATTGGGATTCACGGCAATGGCTCTAAGGAAGTTCTTTTCACCCTCTTCCCAGTTCCAATCGGTCCATGTAGATATGATACCACTCAAAAAATAGAAACCCCGAAAATCGGGATCCAGTTCAACGGCCCTGTTAATGTATTCATGTACCATTTGCCTTCCCACGCTGGGTTCTACGATGCCGAATTGCAATCGTATGATCCAGACCTGTGCTATCCCTGCGTAAGGCGGGGCCCAATCCGGATCCTTCTTAATGGCCAGGTTTAAATATTCAATGGCCTCATCCAACTTGCCGGGATTTTTCCAGAGCTCATAACCCCTGAGGTAGGCATCATAGGCCTCCTTATCCACTGTCTGCATCTTGTCGAGCCGGCGTTTTTCATTTCCGGATAATTCAACCATCACCTCTTCAGCAATCTGTTTTGTGATGCGGTTATAGAGGTTGAGGATCTGGCTTTTCTCTTCCCTGTAATCGGCTACCCAGAGTTGTTCTTCATCACCTGTGGTACTGACCAGCCGGAATTGTAAACATATGGTATCGCCCAGGCACATCACAGCTGTTTCCAGGGCCGCATCTGCCCCCAGCTCTGACGCAATCTCAGGTATGGTCATACCCATATTCTTGAATGCATTGGAGGAAGTCCTTGATTTAACCTGTAATCCGCCCAGTTGACCCATGTCCCCAATGAGGGATGCATGCATTCCGGATACGAAGAAATCCAGCTGATCGTCACCGGTGAAATTATCAAAGGGCAGTATGACCAGGGACTGAATATCACCTGCTCGCAGTTGTTTGGATCCACCCACAATGTTAAGGGTTACCAGTCCAACAATCACTACAAAGCTTACATAGGTGGCAATTCGCCAGGCATTGGGAACCTTGGCTTTTTCAGTACCCTCTGATTCTACTGCCGCCTTGGTCTTCTCTATCCCTTCCGGGGTCAGGTCATAGATCCAGGCCAGAATTACCGCCAGGGGGAACCCCGCCGCCAGGACCACCACCAAAATAGTGGCCAGTTTGTCTGGAAGATTAAGAGGTTCTGTCAGGTTATTGACCAGCTCGATAAGCACGAATGATGCTGATGCATAGACAGTGATCACATGAACCACCCGGCGCCTTTTTAGCTCCTGCCAGAAATGTGCTATTTTATTTTGTCGTTGGGGCATAAAGGGATGAACCTCTTTTGTAAGTTACTGAATTTTATTGTTTCCTGGGGGGAGGCAGATTCATGCTGTCCAGGATGGCCAGAGCACCAGGTCGATGCTCCAGTCAGGGAAATTCCAGCGGGAAAAAATAATGGTGGCTGCTTCGAGAATTATGAAGGCACTTCCTGCATAGATGGCCAGCGATCTAAGGACTTTGCGTCTTATTAACTCTTTCCAGAACCTTGAGGGCTTATTTGGTGATGCAGTCATTTGGGTTCAGAGGTGTTTATATGTAATTAGCAAGTGTCATTCTTCGGGCAGGGGCAACTTCATTTTCTTAAGCAAGGTCAAATACCGCGGATTATCTTTCAGTTCAGGATAATCATGATAATAGAGTGAGATATAGGACAACAAGCCATGTTTTTCTTCATAAGCTTTTTCAAAGTAGTACATCCCTTTGTCATAGTTGCCAAGCTGTAAATATTGCTTCCCCAGCCCATTAAATGAAATCCGGCCGCCCTGAGCATAGAGTTCTTCATAGGTCTTGACTCGAGCCCTGATAACTCCCA
>JAOZLK010000476.1 GCA_029934875.1 Bacteroidales bacterium
AGCAAAGGCTTGTCGTATCTGTTTGTCAACTTCGAATTCCTTCCTGAAAAGCGGAGCCGCGGGCGAAGTGTCACTGGCAGCAATCCACTGAGCCTCCCAATCAGACATATTCAAAAGCCCTGTTTGAAAAAAAGCAGTTTCCTTACTTGATCTTTGCTCGTCATCATTACTCCATACACATACATTCCAATAATATTTCTTTCCGCTTTGAAGCGGAATACCCTGATATACTATATTTGTTGATTTGTCGGATAATATCTTTCCTGAATCCCAAATATCCCCTTGTTTGTTGCGCAATTTTTGGGGACTGTCGGCAACTAAAATATGGTAAGCCGATTGAGATACACCACGAAGTTCGCTGGAAATATTCCAGGAAAACCTGGGTTGCGGTATATCAATCCCGAGAGGATTTGTGACATACTCACATTCTAAATCAGAAACAATCAGCTTTTCATTGTCAGTACAAGCAGTAATTATAATGAACAATAAAATAATCCTAATAGTTTTTTTCATGTCTCATTCGATTTCATAATCATTATTAGAAATCTACAGGCTTCTATAATGTAGATATTCTGCATATTAGATTGACAACAAACAGCACATCTGATTGGCCTGTCCAAGATGGTAAAAACCAAGTTCAACTACCCGGATCAGAAACTCATTAACTGCTGTGCCGAATTTTGCACATCTTGTTCCCGTATTTGTTCTTTACTATTTTCATGGAATAAGTTGAATGATTCCGGCCTCACCACTGTACCTCTCTTTTCCATTCAGGAACACTTTGACGATTTCGGCAAATTCAAGTTTTATCTTTTCAGGGGCCTGTTTACAAGCCATAAATGGAACTAAAAGGAAGGTTAACAGGATTTTATACATATTTTTAATGATTGGAGGCTAACTGCTCAGTAAGAGTAAGCAGTTGTGCTACGATTTCGGGGTGTTCTTCGGCCATGTTGGTAGTTTCGCCGATGTCTGTTTCAAGGTTGTAGAGTTCTATCCCATCTGTTCCCAGATCATTAACGTATCTGCGGTATCCTGTTCGATTGGGAAGCAGCAGTTTCCATTTTCCCTTGCGAACGCCGTGCAGATTGTCATCGCTAAAATAATAGAGATGATCCCTGTTCCCTTTCTCTTTTACCCCCAAAAGCAAGTCCGTCTGATCAACACCATCAATAATACGGTCCGAGGGAACCTGGTACCCTGCCAGTGTGGCAAAGGTTGGTAGAAAATCGACAGAGGAAAAAATGGCCTGGTTCGTGCGATCCGCAGGAACATAGTCCGGCCAGCGAATAATACAGGGCACACGCATTCCTCCTTCCCAGGTTGATCCTTTTGCTTCACGCAGTGGCCCGGCCGATCCCCAGGCAAGTGCACCACTATTTTTCCGGCGCTGTTTTTCCTGATCGTTCGACCAGGGACCATTGTCTGATGTGAAGATGACCATGGTGTTTTCTCTGAGTCCCAACTCATCAATCTTATCAAGTAGACGGCCTGTATGAAAATCAAGCTCTTCTACAGCATCACCATATAAACCATTCATAGACTTACCTTTGAATTCAGGAGAGGCATCTACCACAACGTGAACCATAGTGTGGGCAAGGTAGAGAAGGAAGGGATTGTCCCTGTTCTCTTCAAGAAAAGTAATAGCCTTGTCTGTGTATGACCTGGTCAGTCCGGCCATGTTGCTATCCATACCAATTGAATCACGATTGTCCCATAAATATACAGTGCCATTATCATTGGCGCCAAGGGGCCCCCAGTAATAGTCAAAGCCCTGGTCGTTGGGAACCCTTCCTTGAATGTCCTTGCGGCTGGAGCAGTCCCATTTACCAATACATCCGGTAGTGTATCCTGCTGTCTTGAGCAGCTCCGCAAAGGTCACTTCACTACCCGGCATCCCCCAGCCCCCACTGCGAAAAGGATAACGGCCGGTGAGAAGTGCTGACCGGGAGGGACCACATACGGGTTGAACATAGAAATCAGTAAAACGGGTACCCTCCTTCGCCATTTTATCTACACGAGGAGTGCGAATGGTCTCTGAACCATAACAACCAAGATCCCCATATCCCATATCATCAATAAATACAATAACAAAGTTGGGGGTTTCTGAAGAAGCTTCACTATCTCCTTTTTCAGGCCTGCCACATCCGGATAAAATGAGAAAAAGACAAATAGTGATAGTAGATAACAAACCTTTAGTTTTCATTTGCTTGATTGTTTTTGATCTTACTCAAGGTTGGATGCGATGACCTGCTGGTCTGAGGTTTTGCGTCAGTTCATCATAAAACTTTTGGGCTGAACCATTAAGGTGTTTAGCAATTTCGGGATGCTCCTGGAGCCGGTCAAATCGTTCACTTACATCTGCATTTAAGTCATACAGTGCCTGGCTGATAATTATACTGTCGGAATCAACTGAAAGCAGGAGCTTCCAGCGCTCATCACGGATCCCGCGATAGTTAATTCTCCCCTCTCCGCTCCCGCCGAAGTAATGAAAATACTGGTGTGGGCTTTTATCTGTTTCTCCTGACAACAATGGCCAGAGATCACGTCCGTCCAAAACCCGGTCCTGAGGCAGTTTGGACCCGGCTAATTTCCCTATTGTAGGAAGTAGATCAAGATTGCCGGCAAAAGCATCAGTAAGCCTGTTGGGTGGAATCTTGCCCGGCCATCGGAAAATAGCTGGTACACGTTCGCCTCCTTCAAAGCTTGATCCCTTACCATCACGCAAAGGTCCGGCCGATCCGCCATCAATACCGTATGCAAGCCAGGGACCGTTGTCACTCGTAAATACTACCAAAGTCTTTTCGTCGATACCATGCTGTTTTAACCTGTCAATGATCTGCCCAACACTCCAGTCAATTTCCATAATAACATCTCCATAGAGACCACGAATAGATTTGTCAGCAAACTTCTTGGAGACAAACAGCGGTACATGAGGCATGGCATGGGCCAAATAGAGGAAAAATGGCTTCTTGTGCTGCTCATCAATGAAAGTTAATGCAGCTTCAGTATAGCGCGTTGTAAGCTGTTGCTGATCAGGATTCTCTTCAATCACCGCTTCGTTGTACATAAGTGGGAGTGCATTGGGGAAACCGCCATCTGACGGATAATATGATCCCTGACCTGCATATCCTGTATATGCAGCTCTCTCTCTGATTGCAAGCATAAGCGAATCCTCGTTTTCTAGGGGTGGCATTTTTGGATGGTAAGACCACATATCGTTAGAAAATGGAATCCCGAAAAATGCATCGAATCCCTGTCTTGTCGGCAGGAATTCCGGTGCATCACCCAGGTGCCACTTTCCAATACACATCGTTGCATAAGCTTCATCTTTTAATAACTCTGCAATAGTTACCTCGTTGGGGTGCAAGCCAAAATTAGAGCCAGGACCCGGATTACGCGCATGCCCGACACGGGGAGGATAACAGCCTGTCATAAGCTGAGCACGTGATGGTCCACAAAATGGGGCTGCATAAAAGCTGGAAAATCGCAATCCCTCCTCTGCCATCTGGTCGATATTCGGTGTGGAAATATTCGGCGAACCATAACATCCAAGATCTCCGTACCCCTGATCGTCAGTGAAAATGATAATAATATTCGGCTTTCCTTCTCTGGATTTTTGACATGATACTGTTAAAATCATAGAAATGACAGCCATCCCGAATACCAGTCCACGGATATAAGTTCGTCCGGTTTCAATGCTACTTTTCATCTGTTTGCGTTGTTTATTTTCAGCATTTGATTTCACCCTCATTTAAAAGAATAATGCGATCGGCAATATTATCCGTATCATCTCTGTGTGTTGCCATAATAACGGTTCCTCCACTTTGATGATAATCTTTAAGTATTTTCACTACTTCTGAAGTCTCCCCATTGATGTAGAAATATAAACTGTAATATGAGTTACCCAGATCGATAAAACCAGTCTCCCGAACATTGTATTTACACCCAAACAATGTGTAGCTCTGAAAGCAGCACAATAGAAAAATCAGAAATAGAAGTTTATTCCTCTTCATAAAAAGATCAACTTAATATGACTTGGCAAATCATATATCCTGGGATTCAAATTAAAATATTACAAAAATCTCTTC
>JAOZLK010000477.1 GCA_029934875.1 Bacteroidales bacterium
CCAGATTGAGATTTCTCACAAATTTGAACCTAATTATTAATTCGTTAGTTTTACCAGAACATCGGGCAGCAAGCCGGGACCCGCCAATGGAGGTAGTTGAAAAGGACATACAAAGCTTTCAGAAAGCCATTCGAGATCACTCCGAATTCGACTTTACCGCATATTCCCCCACCTCACTCAGGCGCAGGCTTACCAGGATTTTACTGGAGTATGACATGGATATGGAACATCTGACCGAAAAGATGATATCCCATCCTGAATTTCTGAAACAGACGGTACAAAAAATCACAGTCCATACCACAGAACTTTTCCGGGACCCTACTGTGTGGAAAGAAATCCGCACAAAGCTGCTTCCTTCATGGAAAGAGAAGCCAGAGATCAACATATGGCATTCCGGCTGCTCGACCGGTCAGGAGATTTACTCCATGATGATGGTATTGGATGACCAGGAAATGCTAAAGAAAACTCACATTTACGGAAGCGATCTCAGTGTCAGCGCCTTGGAAATTGCCCGCAAGGGTGTGTATAAATACTCCTTTAACCAGAGTTACCTGGAGAACTATAATGAAGTCATGCTTGGTGGGAATGGAGAAATAAAACCCCGGCATCAGAAACAATGGAACAAATACTTTGATGTGGATGAAGCCCGTGATGCGATCAGAATGAATAAGTCTCTTCGCTCAAAACCGGTTTATAAGAAACTGGATCTTGTGAAGGATCCAAACCTCTTTTTGGCTAAATTCGATTTGATCGTTTGCAGGAATGTGATCATCTATTTTAATTACGAACTTCAGAACAGGGTGTTTGATTTGTTTTATGATAATCTGGTTGATAATGGGGTACTTCTCCTGGGAGTGCATGAATCTATTATGGGTCCATTCACCTCGAAGTTCAGAAAAAAGAATTCCTTCTATTATAAAAAACGGGTATGATCATGAATAAGTCAGTTCCAGCATTTCTTCAAGGGTGATCTCAGCGAGTGGATGGGACAGATTAATCTTTATTCCATATATTTATAGTTATTCAGTTTTGTGAAAATTGACAACGAGGCCAATTTTTTCATTTTCACTTCAATCATAGCACGATAGCTTATGGAAGCATTACATATCCAAGAGACCAATGACAGTCCGGAAGTAGTACTGGACCAGCAAGGTAACCGCTTTGAGTTTTCGGGAAAATCTCTCACCAAAGATGTTTTACAATTCTATCAACCGGTGCTTGACTGGCTGAATGAATACAGGAAAAAACCAAAACCCTTTACCCGCATTGACTTCAAACTCACCTATTTCAATACCGCCTCTTCAAAACTGATTCTAGATATCATGATGATCCTGGAAGAGATGAAAGAGGAGGGTAATGGGGTCCTGGTCAAGTGGATTTCCCCGGCCTCGGATGAGGATATGCAGGAGGCTGGTCGTGAATACCAGGATTTGGTAAATGTACCATTCGAACATGCCACCTACGACACGCCGTGAGAACAAAAATTCAGAGAGGAGCTGTTTATTCCTTCTCACTCAGAGTCTGGCTTTTTTTAAAATTCTTCCTGAATTCCCGGTACCGTTCTGAAAAGATTAGCAGAATCAGGTACCCAAAGGAGATGATCCAAACATCCTCCGCCACCAGAAAGAACCGCTACCCACAACTCTTTCAAATTGTCGCAAAGGAATTGGGGGGAAATTCAAATCCAAAAATTCTCTCATTTGGCTGCTCAAGCGGTGAGGAAGTATTCTCGATTAAGGAATATATTCCTGATGCAGAGCTAACCGGGGTCGATATCAATCACAGGGCTATTCGCATTGCAAAAAAACGTGCTCCAAAAGGATCCTTCCGCTTTTTCCATTACCTGGAGGACAATTGGACAAAGGCGGATCACTATGATTGCATATTTGCCATGGCTGTATTTCAAAAATCCGAACACCAAGATCACAAGCGAAAAACTGCACTTGAATCCTTCACTTTCAATAAATTTAAAGAGAGGCTTGAGCATCTGAATTCGCTACTAAAGCCGGGGGGACTGCTGGTGATTGAACATTCGGATTTTTCATTCCTGGATTTGCCTCTCAGTAAGAGCTACTCAATTTGTGAGAATGATATCCTGATTAGAAGGAAACGTCCAGTCCTTTCAGATCAGAATGTTAAAATCAGCCACTCACACATCTACCCTCGGATATTTATTAAAAGATCTAACTGAGGCAAGCGCTTGTCTTATTCAAAATCCCCCAAGTCTTCTCCGGATATACCAGCGATGAAAAATATTGGTCAAAATGCTTACAAAATAGCGAGGGCCTGGCTGGAGAAGTAACACGAAGCGGTATCTTCTTATTTTCATAGATCTGCTTTCACGTTCAGGGCCTGAGATTCGTTTCATGCAGATATTTTTAAGCTTTAACACAACTGACTTGTTCCTCTTTAGATAATCAGCATATTCCGGCGGTATTTTGCTTCCAAAAAACTCCTCCGAAAGAAGCAATCCAAGCCCCAAAAGTCGGTCGACCCCCATATCGGCAGCGTATCTCAATATTCTGCTGTGATCCAGATCCCATCTGTCCAAGGCTTCAGCAATGTCCTTTAACCAGAAAAGGCGAAAATACTGATGCTGACCACCATGATAGAGAAGATACAAAAATGAGATGTTCAGGTCCAGGCATTTAAGGGGCACGGTACCTATAGTTTTATCAACCAGGGCATCCCAGGTAAGAGTTACTTCGGGTGCCCTGATCAGTTCCTGTCGAAAAATCTCAACATGAAGTTCAATGACAACTTCACTTTCCCTGTTAATAAGAGCCACATCCTTTTTATACTTGAAATAATAATCCCATTGAGCGCGATTAAGAACCTTGCTGGGATGCGCCATCTTGTAGCCCATCCCTTCCAATAGCTCTACAACTTCACTCAATTCCTCCCGCTTCACTACCAGGTCGAGATCATTATAATGGCGCTTTCCAATATCGCCAAACAGGCGCTGGGATAGTACGGGTCCTTTAATTGGAAATACATTCAATTTCACATCATTCACCTTCCCAATAAGCTCTTCCAGTACCCCTGTCAGCTGCAGTGATCTCAGGGTATGGCTACGGATTGCTTCACGCCATCTTACGGCGATTCCGTGTTCAAGAAGATTTATGCTTTCATCAGAAAGGATTGAAAGCAATCGATGCCTGCGGAAAATCTCAAAGAGCTTGTTTTGATCTATATCAGCGAAATTATACGGATTTCTTCCCCGAAGCAGATCAAAAAAGAACAAATATTCCTTGCTGTTCAACATTTGATTCCTGTATTAATTCTCCCCTCCCGCTTCCACTTCTGCAGAATCATCAAGGAAATCGAGCTAAAAAAAACCTTAGGGCCAAAACTCAGTTTTACAAAATTTTTCTGCTCCATGAGCTTCCCAATTTGCCATCTTAGTTTTTCATAATCCAGGTAGTGAAAATTGTTATTCTCCCCAGCCTCATCAATCAATTCTGCATACTTATCCAAATCCAGATGAAATCTGTAGAATATGTTGGGTACCGCAGCTCCGAACTTACTGGCCCTCAACCTGATTTCTTCCGGCAACAATCCTTCCATGGCCCTGCGCATCATATATCTTCCAAGACCATCCCGGAATTTATATTCAACAGGTAGCGAATAAACAAATTCCAGTAGCTTTATGTCCAACAAGGGATAAGCATATTCAATATTTCTTTTTTGCGCCAGGAGGTAGGAATTTTCCAGCCTGTCGGATACACTTGTATGCATCAAACGAAAGCGTTGCTGTTCCCTAATCCTGTACTCATCAGGCTTCCCGGATTTATTCCATTCCTCTTCAATCTCCATGAAAGGTTTCAGGAAAGCAGCATCCATAGCCAAATCACTGATCTTATACCTGTTTTTCGGATTGAGAACTCTTCTTCTCAAGAATTCTGAATAAGGGAGAAGACTGTGCTCAAGAAACAGTTTAAATAATATCTTCATCCTTTTCAAAGGTTGCTCAGCTCTGACAGCTTTACGTACCTTTTCCCAATCTCCATCTGCAGCATACTCATGGAGGATCCCCCGGGCATGATAGCTAAGGCATTCATCTCCACCAAAACCGGAAAGCAGAAGGGGAA
>JAOZLK010000062.1:0-2171 GCA_029934875.1 Bacteroidales bacterium
CGGCACTGGTCATTTTCTCGCTGCACACTTTCCAGATACAGGCTCAAACCAAACAGGATTCCCATCCTGAGCAGAAAGCTGCTCAGGATGCGGAACTAAAGGCTCAGAAAGAGATGCTTGAGCGGCAACATGAGGAGATGAAGGAGCAAGAGATACATTTTAGGGAGCAACAAATTGCACATGAGGAATTGGCGCGGGCCAGGGAGTCTGCAAGGGAATCTTCACGGGCCAGGGTAGTTTACAGCACCCCGGGAGATTCGGATTACTTTTTCATAAGCTCGGGGGATGAAGGGAACCAGAGCCAGCTTACACTGCGAAATAGCTTTAAGGGAACTTCGGATAGCTCAAGTGGAAAATTTGAAGTGGATGAGTCTACCCGGCATTTCAGGCTCATGATCAGGGGTAAGGTAAACTCAGGTGAAATCCGGATCAAACTTTTATACCCCAATGGAAAGGTTTTCAAGGAGCAGACCATTAATGCCTCCGCGGAGGTGACCATGACCCAGTCCATCGTTATCAAAGAATCATCTTCCAGTAAATATTATGGTTCCTGGACCTACGAGGTGAAGGCAGATAAGGCACAGGGGGATTATACCCTCTCCATCTCGACAAACTAGGCTACGGGATATTCCCTGATCACGGGAAGCCTTTCAGGATCCAGTGCTGTAGACATTTATCCAATTGTGATATTTAGATTCTTGCCAAGTCCAGTCTCAATTAGTTTGCGATAAGTGGATATCTGAATATCACTTTTACCTCTTTCAATTCTTGAGATATAGCTTTTTTTTGTCCCCGTTTTTTCGGCAAGCTCATATTGAGTAATATTAGCTTCTTGACGGGCTTCTTTTAGCATTACGCCAAGCCTGAATGCAAGAGAATCAGCTTCATACGCATCCCTCTCCGTAGTCCCTTTTTCTCCGTATTTATTGTTTAGGAGATCTTCAAAATCCGACGTATTTCTCATCATTTTATCCTCCATATTTTTCATTCAAATATTTTTTCTTAAGCTTTTCTGCCAATCTAATTTCCTTCCTGGGTGTCTTTTGAGTTTTCTTGACAAAGCAATTTGTCAATACCACAAGTTCCCCTTTATCAAAGAATTCTTATGCTTCTAAAAGTAGTAATAACTCGTACTTCATAGATACCATCAGTACTGTCCAAAAACTTTAGGAATTTGATTGGCACTCTTGTCTCATATCTTATTAAATCGAGAACGTATTCAATCTTCTCCTGGACTTTATTGTCTTGCTCCTTATAGAAATTAAGGAAGTAATTCTTGTAAGCAATTACTTTTCTTTCCATCTTACAAAGTTAACTAATAAGTTAACTAAAGACAAGTGTTCGATTTATTTATCTGAAGAAATATAGTGCTATTACACCTAAGATGGGAATATCCCCTGAAAGGAATTTACACCCAATCATGATTGCATACAGGCCAACGGGTCTCAACGTTAGCCTTTACCTTTGGAGGTATATGTTTCGAGGAAACCTAAGCGGATACATATATTTCAGATGGATAATAGGCTTGCTGTGGAGGAGTATATGATGAGGCAGCCTAAGCGTATGCAAAGCATACGGTTCAGCAACGAATTATATACTCCGGAATTGCTATATTTGCGTAAATCATTGCAAAGATGTTGGGGACAATACTATTTATCAGTGGGCAGGAGGTAATTTTTGCTGTTATGATCGCGCTTTTACTCTTTGGATCCAAGGAGATACCCAAGCTGGCCAGAACTTTTGCCAAGGGCATGAAGGAGTTCCGGCGCGCCACGGATGATATCAAGCGTGAGTTTGAAGAGGCTACTCCGGACGTGGTTGAGGATTTCAAGGAGATCAGGAGCAATCTGACCAAAGAAGTCAAGGACATAAAGGATAATCTCACCAAGGAAACGGATGTGATCGGTAAAAACCTCACCAAGGATGCAGATGTGATTGTGAAAGGGGTAAAAAAGAACATGAAAATGGATTAGCCCCTCAACCTGATTCATGATACAAACCTATCTTCTTTTATTAGCCGGACTGATTCTCTTGTTTATCAGTGGAAAGTACCTGGTTGACAGTAGCGTGGCTCTTGCGAGAAGGTTTCGGATACCTACCATGATTATTGGTTTGACCGTGGTGGCCTTCGGTACTTCCGCCCCCGAACTTCTTGTAAGTATCCAGGCTGC
>JAOZLK010000062.1:2271-12807 GCA_029934875.1 Bacteroidales bacterium
AAGTCCCGCCGAGAAGAATCCGGAGCCAGCGGGCGGAAAGCAGATGAAGGTTTGGGTAGCAGGTATTATCTTCCTTTTCTCCTGTGCAGGACTGGCCGTGGGGGCCAACCTGCTGGTTGAACATGCGGCCATCATTGCTGAAGGATTGGGTGTTTCACAGCGGGTAATCTCTATTACCATGGTTGCTGTGGGAACCAGCATTCCGGAACTGGCCACAAGTGTGATTGCTGCTTTGAAGAAAGAGACTGAAATTGCAGTTGGAAATATTATCGGATCCAACATTATGAATATTCTTTCGGTGCTTGGGTTCACCAGTGTGCTTGGAAATATAAATGTGGATCAGGCGATCTCTCATTTCGACATTCCAGTGATGCTTGGGGTGACCCTGCTTCTCTTGTTGATTATGGTACCTGCCAAACGGTCGAAAATTGTTCGCTGGGAGGGTGCCTTGATGATTGTTGTCTATCTTCTATATATTTACATGATATTCTAAGCCGTATGATCACGACCAAGCAAATTAACAAGTCATATGGAAGCCTCCAGGTACTGAAGGGTATTGACCTTGAGATTGCAGAGAATGAAGTTGTCTCCATTGTGGGGCCCTCCGGGGCTGGGAAGACCACCCTTTTACAGATTATTGGGACCCTTGGGAAGCAGGATTCGGGTGTGGTTTCCATAGATGGAATTGAGACCCACACCCTGCAAAAGAACCAGCTGGCCCGATTCCGGAACCGTAACATTGGTTTTGTTTTCCAGTTTCATCAGCTGCTGCCCGAATTCAATGCAGTAGAGAATGTTTGTATTCCGGGTTTCATTGCCCGCAGACCCAGGAAAGAGGTGGAGAACAAGGCAAAGGAGCTGCTCGATTTCCTGGGGCTTTCTCAGCGATTGGATCATAAGCCTGCTGAGCTGTCAGGCGGCGAGCAGCAGAGGGTTGCCGTGGCCCGCGCCCTGATAAATGATCCAGGTGTAATCCTGGCCGATGAGCCTTCGGGGAACCTTGATTCGGAGAATAAGCAGGAACTTCACAAATTGTTTATCCAACTTCGGAAGGAGTTTGGTAAAACCTTGGTGATTGTTACCCACGACCGCGAACTGGCAGGTATGGCCGATCGCATCATTACCATGAAAGATGGTCGTATTTTATGAGATAAGGGACTCCTCCTCTACAAAGTAAATACCGTACTCCTTTAATTCTTCCAGGACCGGATCATAGATGGCCGGAATAATGGGCAACTGAACCCCCGGCTCATTAAACTGACCTGTGAGGATTTGCTTGGCTACCATGGCCAGTGGGAGCCCTACGGTCATTGACATGGCAGTTTGCTTGCTATCCTTTCCAATGAAGACCATGGTGGAATATCTCTTGAAATGCTGGTCCTTGAGTATGAAGTCAAACTGGTGCTGCATGACGATCATATCCTTGTCGCCCGGATCAAGTTTCCACTTCTCTTCCAGGATCTTTTGCAGGATGCGGGCGGGAGTGAGTCCGGAAATTCCTATTCGGGTATTTTCGAAGATGCCCAGCCAGCGTAGCCGGTCCATCATTGCGGACTCTTCATCGACCCCGAGATACAGGGCCAGCTTGGTTTCCACGGGAATGTCGGTCCGGTATTTCATGAAGCTGTTGATGAATTCACGGTGAGTCATGTTTTCCGTATCCTCCATCACATAGGTGTTGTCGGTGGCTCCCAGCTGCACAAAGATGTCCCATGCTTCGCAGAATCCGGGACGTCGAATGGTTCCCCGGAACATGGTGTCCAGGTTGTGAAGTCCATAGGTCTCACGATAAGTTAAAGAATCACGATTTCCATACACTTCAAAGGCTCCCAGTTCGGGTACCTCAATGATTTCTATGCGCCTGAATACTTTGTGGTGCGGGATATATTTGAATTTCCCATTGTGAAGGAACCGGGCACCTTCCCCTCCGGCCAGCACAACATTTCTCGGGTTCCAGGTAAACTTATACTGCCAGGGATTATTTTCAAAGCCCGGAGCAACCAGTCCCCCGGTACTTGACTCAAAGGCCTTCAGGCAACCTCCTTCCGCCTTAATCTTATCGATCATTTGCATGGCCGACATGTGATCGATGCCGGGATCCACACCACACTCGTTCATTAGCACGACACCCTTTTTCCTGGCGCTTTCATCCAGTGCCTTAATGGCAGGGGAGAGATAGGATGCGGTCACCATATTCTTCCCCAGCTCCACGCAGGCTTCTGCCACCAGGTAGTGCATGCGAGCTGGCAGGAGGCTGACCACGATGTCGGCACTTCTGATTTCCAGGCTACGCTGCTCGTGGTTAAAGACATCGAAGTGGAATGCTTCTCCGGCGGGATGATCCTTAATTCTCTGCCTTGCTAATTCGGGATTGATATCTCCAACACGGATTTTCCAGCCTCGGTCCGACTGGTCGAGAAAGTATTGTATGAGTGAACCGGAGGATAGACCGGCGCCGAGGACGAGTATGGTTTGCATTAGTTTCTTTTTGAAAACTAAAGATAGTAATCCCGCTTTCCCTGAACAGGAGAAAAGCGCTACTCTATAACATACCGCAAACTATTTTCCCATCTGGGCCTTCAGGATCCTGGCTATGTATTTTCCAATGATATCAAATTCCAGGTTCACCACACTCCCCGGCACAAACTGGTGAAAGTTGGTCACCTCGTAGGTGAAGGGAATGATGGCCACCTGAAAGCTGGTATCCTTGGAGTTCACCACAGTCAGGCTTACTCCGTTTACCGATACAGATCCTTTTTCAACCGTGATGTGCTCTTCGCTGCCGGGCTCATATTCGAAGGTAAAGTACCAGCTGCCATCCGCTTCACTTACCTCTTTGCAGGTGGCAGTCAGGTCCACATGGCCCTGGACCATATGTCCGTCCAACCTCGAATCGAGCCTGGTGCTGCGTTCCAGGTTTACCTTATCGCCTTTCTTTAGCAGTCCAAGATTCGATTTCAGGAGGGTCTCCCTGATGGCGGTTACGGTATAAGTATCACCATCGATATTTACAACAGTCAGGCATACCCCATTGTGGGAGATACTCTGATCGATCTTCAGCTCACTGGTAAATGAGCAACGCATGGTGATGTGCAGGTTATCCCGGTCCTTCACCAGCCCCACAAGCGTGGCGGCCTCTTCAACAATTCCTGAAAACATATAAGTCTGTCTAACTATTAAGTCTAAAGTCCGAAGGCTTTCTTAAAGGTGTCCACATAGTCCAGTTTCTCCCAGGTAAAGAGTTCTACTTCATGCACCTTGTCATCCCAGTACTGGGATTTGAAGGTTTTTGTTATAGTCTGGGGCTTACGTCCCATGTGGCCGTAAGAGGCTGTTTCGGAGTAAATTGGATTGCGAAGTTTGAGCTGCTTTTCAATGGCAGCAGGCCTGAGGTCGTAGAGGGATGTGATTTTTTCAGCAATCTCACCATCACTCATATCCACCTTTGATTTGCCGTAGGTATTTACAAAAACGCCTATGGGTTCAACCACGCCGATGGCATAAGACAGCTGTACCAGAACTTCGCTGGTGATCCCGGCGGCTACAATATTTTTTGCAATGTGCCTGGCAGCATAGGCAGCTGAGCGGTCTACTTTTGAGGGGTCCTTACCGGAGAAGGCACCACCGCCATGGGCACCCTTTCCTCCATAGGTATCCACAATGATTTTACGACCTGTGAGACCGGTATCGCCGTGGGGACCCCCAATTACAAATTTTCCTGTGGGATTCACGTGGAGGATGAACTTACCATCAAACAGGGCCTGGATTCTTTCGGGAAGTTGGCTGACTACCCGGGGAATCAGGATCTCTCTCATGTCGGTCCGGATCTTCTCAAGCATCCTCTCATCATCGCTGTCAAACTCATCATGCTGGGTTGAAAGTACAATGGTGTGTACCCTTAGAGGTGTGTCATCGTCGGCATACTCTATGGTAACCTGTGACTTTGAATCGGGACGCAGGTAGGTCATGGTTTTTCCCTCCTTGCGAATGGCAGCCATCTCGATGAGTAAACGGTGACTCAGATCCAGCGGAAGGGGCATGTAGTCATCGGTTTCGTCGGTGGCATAACCGAACATCATTCCCTGGTCGCCCGCTCCCTGTTGCATGGGATCTTCCCTGTCAACACCGCGGTTGATGTCCTGGCTCTGCTCATGGATCATGGTTAATACACCACATGAATTGTATTCAAACTGGTATTCACTTTTGGTATATCCAATTTTTTTAATGGTGTCGCGGGCCACCTGTTGTGCATCAATGTATGTATTGGTGTGTACCTCGCCCGCCAGAACAACCTGTCCGGTTGTAACGAGAGTTTCACATGCAACTTTTGATTGTGGGTCGTAAGCCAGAAATGCGTCAAGTAATGCATCGGAAATCTGGTCAGATACTTTATCGGGATGTCCTTCAGATACCGATTCGGAAGTAAATAAATATGCCATGCTTATAATGGTTAAAAGTTAAACAAACACAGGGATGGAGGGACTGATCGTCTTTGAATCTCCTGTTTTAGCATTTTTTATTGTGGTTGCAATCAGTCAAATCTCTCCACCGAGATTCGACAAAGGAAATAAATTTCACTTATGTGACAAAAAAAAGCAGCGTATTTAACGCTGCTTTTGATTTATTTCGTTTTTTCGGAGACTAATCGCATCCGATAGAGCCAATTTTCTTCTCTGCCTTGGTCAGGAATGGCTCTTCCACTACCAACTTAAGGACCTCACAGGC
The DNA here is from genome assembly GCA_029934875.1 of Bacteroidales bacterium. GTDB lineage: Bacteria > Bacteroidota > Bacteroidia > Bacteroidales. Next base: position 6,997 of record JAOZLK010000062.1, read on the forward strand.
CTTATCGTATTCGCTTGTTTTGTCGTATGCACTTCCCAGCTCGAGATTAAGGGCTGAGACCCAAATTGGATCTGTCTCAGAGGCCAGACCTTTAAGGGCAGCTTCGATGGCCTGGTCGTATTCTGCCTGCTTGTTATAGATGGAGGCCATATAATAATATGCCCTGGCATTTTCAGGGTTGGCGTTGAGGGCATTTTCACATGCTTCAAACACATATTCGTATTCCGGTTCTTCAGGATCAATGGCTTCATACTCATCTTTTATGATGCCGTTGAAATAGCCATCCACTGCCTGGTTGATGGTTCCAATGGTCTTGGTGTCGTTCTTGGCCAGGGCCCCTGCTTTGGCAAGCTCAAACTCCTCGAGCATCATGTCAATCTCATCCTGATCTCTGTAAACCATGCCTTTACCCAGGTGAACCTGGTAAAGGTTTCCGTTCATGGCAAGGGCCTTGTTATAGAAGTCGAGCGATTCATTGTAAGCTTTATTTTTATAATTACGCTGACCTTCCCTCATGTAGGATTGCATCAGGTATCTGCTGGCCTTCTTACTGGATTCTTCGTTATTGTTATAGAGGGTGGCCATTTCAATGGTATTCTCCAGATAGGGAATGGCATTGTCGTACTGCTTTCTTTTGAGGAACATCATGGCCTGCTTATAGTAGCTTGCAGGTATAAGTTTCTCGGCACTGGCTTTCATTTCGCTTGCTGAGTCTCCAACTGTCTCGGCAAGAGTCAGTACCTGGTTGAAATGCACCAGTGATGCATCATACTCCTGGTTGTTGACTTTCTCAACACCGGCATTGAATTCATTAATCACATCCGTCATGGTCTGTGCAGATAGGGCACCTGCGATCAGAATTCCACTTAAAATTGCTATTGTCCGTAACTTCATAGGGTATTCTCTAGGTTAAAAAATTGAATCGGTAAATATATAAATAATGTAAACAAATACAATGCCAATTTGTTTGCATTATATTACACAATAAATCAGATTGTTAGGCCCGGGTAAGTTCCCTGAAGAGATCCTCAAGGCTCTTTTCTTTCATTGAGAGTGAAAGAATGGTAAGCTCCTGACTGACAGCAAAATTGAAAATATCACCCCGGATATCGCTTTTTTCACTGCTTTCAAGCAGGAACTGGTTTCCGGGAAGGGATTTAACATTTTGAATGGAAGAGAGCTGCTTCCAGATTTCAGGATCGGCAGGAGCATCCAGCTCCACGTGTATGGTCCTGAAGGTTCCGGTGCCTCTTTCTTTCAGGGAATCGGAGCTTTCATCGGCAAGGATCTTGCCCTGGTCGATAATTATGACCCTGTCGCAAATGGCATCAACTTCCTGTAGAATGTGAGTGGAGAGCAGAACGGTTTTCTGTTTACCGATGCTGGAGATCAGGTTCCGTATCTCAAGCAGCTGGTTGGGATCAAGTCCTGTTGTGGGTTCATCCAGGATCAGGATTTCCGGATCGTGAATGAGGGCCTGGGAGAGCCCTACCCGCTGCCGGTAGCCCTTGGACAGGCTTCCGATCTTTTTATGAGCTTCAACAGTAAGCCCGGTCATTTCTATTACCCGGTCAATTTGTTCCTTTCGCCTTTTTCCCCTGAGCTGGTACAGTCCGGCAACATATTCCAGGTACTCCCGGATATACATCTCCAGATAAAGCGGGTTGTTCTCCGGCAGGTAGCCCAGGATTTTTCGAATGGATTTAAGATGCTCACCGGGCGACATATCACCAATCAGGACCTCTCCTTTGTCAGGTGGAAGCGTACCCGTAATGATCTTCATCGTAGTCGACTTTCCAGCTCCGTTTGGACCAATAAAACCAACAATCTCGCCCGTGGAAATGGTGAAAGAGACATCGTTTACAGCGAGCTGAGAACCGTAGCGTTTCGTGATACCCTTAACTGTAATTTTCTTAGCCATACATAAACTGGCCCACTGTGGCAAAGTTGGATTTTGGATTAACGCACATCACCGGGATCTTTTCGGCATTGGAAATCAGGTATTGCTCCTTTGCTCCGAAAATAAAGTCGGCTTTTGTAATATGTTTGGTAGTGGTAATCAGGATCAGGTCGGCCTTTATCTTTTTTGAGAATGCCAGCAGATCCTTATGAAAATGAGCCGATTTCGGAGCGGAATGTATTTCGTAGTCGATGTTATTCTGTATAAGGAAGCGAATGGCGAAGTTCAGGTTCACATTGACCTTCTTCTGCAAATCCTTGTCTCCAATAGGTGTCTTATAAAGGTGAATTTTTGAGTTGAGGTATTTTCCCAGGAAAATGGCCCATTGCAATTTCTCCTTGTTTTCGGATTTGAAATCGATTGGGAATACAATATCGCTGTAGCGGTCCTTTTCCGGAGGATCGCTCTGAACCACAATAAAGGGAACTGTAGAACCTGCTATAACTTTAAGAGCCCAGCTTCCGAAAAGTTTCTGACTACCCTTCATCCCGTGGGTTCCCATCACCACAAAATCGACCCTGTTCTCCTCCTTGGAAGCATATTCGGCAATTTCCTTGAAGATTTTACCGTGGTTAACAAAAAAACTTACCTCCGTCCCAAACTCTTCTTTTATCTCCTCAAGCACCTTTCCCAACTTCTCTTTTGCCGCTTCAGTTTCCGCCGGATCATCCACAATGTGAAACAACACAATGTTGTATTTCACTATGTGCGACATCCTTATGGCGTGTTTTAAAGCGGAATAGGATACAGCCGAATAATCCCAGGTAACCATGATGGATTTCTTCACTTGTTCCATTGTGTAAGTTTTTGAAAGACTGGTAAAAGTAAACGATTCTTTTTAGATTATAAAGTTAACGATAGGAAATCGATAAAATTGTACTTTTGTAGCTTTCTAAGCAATACACATGAAGAGATCGACAGTAAAAGAGCTATTGACATCCACTGAAACCAACAGGGATGTAAGGCTGAAAGGATGGGTAAGGACCCGAAGGGGAAATAACCAGGTTGCTTTCATTGCCGTCAATGACGGAACCATTATCCATAGCATACAGGTTGTAGCCGACCTGGGATCATTTCCGGAGGAGACCATGAAGCGGGTTACTACCGGATCGAGTATAAGTGTGACCGGGAAACTGGTCGAATCCATGGGAAAGGGTCAGAGTGTAGAGATCCAGGCCACCGAAATCGAGATCCTGGGAGATTGTGACCCGGAAGAATATCCCCTGCAGAAGAAGGGACACTCCTTCGAATTCCTGCGTGAAAATGCCCACCTGCGTTTTAGAACCAACACCTTTGGAGCGGTATTCAGAATCAGGCATGCCCTGGCTTTTGCCATTCATAAATACTATAATGATAAGGGCTTCTTCAACCTGCATACACCCATTATCACGGCTTCGGATGCCGAAGGGGCCGGAGCAATGTTCAAAGTCACAACCCTTGATCTGGATGGAGCTCCAAAAAATGAGGAGGGTGGGATTGATTTCACCCAGGATTTTTTCGGCAGGCCAACCAACCTGACTGTTTCCGGGCAACTGGAGGGTGAATTGGGGGCCACAGCCCTTTCTTCCATTTATACATTCGGACCTACCTTCAGGGCGGAAAATTCGAACACTCCCAGGCATGTGGCAGAATTCTGGATGGTTGAGCCGGAGATGGCCTTCTATGACATCCACGATAACATGGACCTGGCAGAGGATTTTCTTCAATACCTGATTCAATATACGCTTGAGCATTGCCAGGATGACCTGGAATTCCTCAACAAAATGGTGGATAAGGGTCTGCTGGAACGACTCAGGTTTGTTATGGATAACCCTTTTGAGAGAAAAACGTATACTGAGGCTGTAGATATCCTGATGAAATCTGGTAAGAAGTTCGAATTCCCTGTACACTGGGGGCTCGATCTGCAATCGGAGCATGAGCGTTACCTGGTTGAGCAGCACTTCAAGCGCCCGGTGATTCTCACTGATTATCCCAGGGACATCAAGGCATTTTACATGAAGCAGAATGATGACGGGAAGACGGTCAGGGCTATGGATGTTCTTTTTCCACAGATTGGGGAGATTATAGGAGGTTCGCAGCGGGAAGAAAGAATGGAAAATCTACTGGAAAGGATGAGGGAAATGAATATTCCTGAAGATGAATTGTGGTGGTACCTGGAAACTCGTAAATTTGGAACAGTAGAGCACAGTGGATTCGGACTTGGTTTTGACCGACTGATTATGTTTATTACCGGCATGAGTAACATCAGGGATGTGATCCCCTTTCCGAGGACACCCAAGAGTGCTGATTTTTAGAAAAACAAGAGATGCTTAAACAAAGGCTTCAACAAAAGCTACTACAGAAATTATCTCCGCAGCAGATTCAAATGATCAAGCTGTTGGAGATACCGGCCATACAGTTGGAGCAACGCATCAAAAAAGAGCTGGAGGAGAACCCGGTACTGGAAGAGGGAGCCGATGATTCTTTTGAGGAACAGGAAGAGATAAAGGAAGAACAGACCGAGCAGCAGGAAGAGTTTTCCCTTGAGGATTACATGCAGGACGATGAGATTCCCGGGTACCGGCTTAGTTCACACAACCACTCAAGCGATCAGAAGAGGGAGGAGATTCCCTTCTCAATGGGATCTACCTTTCAGGAGCAGCTAAAGGCCCAGCTGGGCCTGAGAAAACTGAGCGAGGAGCAGGAGCTCCTGGCCGAGTATGTTCTTGGCAACATCGATGATGACGGATATCTTCGCAGGGAGATTGAAGCCATTGCTGATGACCTTGCTTTTTCCGTGGGAATGGAGGTCTCCTATGAGGCAATCCACGAAGTTCTGATGATTATCCAGGACTTTGATCCCGGTGGAGTGGGAGCCAGGAGTCTGCAGGAGTGCCTTCTGCTCCAGATCAATCGCAAGGATTTAACAGATCCGGTCATATTGCTGGCCCAGAAAATTTTAAAGAATCATTTCGATGAGTTCACGAATAAACATTATGAAAAGATTATCCAGCGCCTTGGCATCGAGGAAGAAGAGCTGAAAGAGGCACTGGAAGAAATACTCAGACTTAATCCCAAGCCGGGTGGGGCAATGGGTGAGTCTCAGGGGAAGTCTTTTCAGCACATTGTTCCGGACTTCATCCTTGAGGAAAATGAAACTGGACTACAACTCTATCTTAATTCAAATAATGTTCCGGAGTTAAGGGTCAGCAGAACCTATTCGGATATGTTTGAGAACTACACCGCTAACAAGGCAAATGCCAGTCGTGATGAGAAGGATGCTGTCACTTTTGTAAAACAGAAGCTTGATTCTGCAAGGTGGTTCATCGATGCAATCAGGCAAAGGCAGAATACCATGTTGCTGACCATGAATGCAATTCTTGAGTATCAGCACAACTATTTTTTAGAAGGGGATGAAACCAGGATGCGTCCCATGATTCTCAAGGATATTGCAGAAATGACAGACCTGGATATTTCCACAATCTCGAGGGTGGTGAACAGCAAATACATACAGACCCATTTCGGGATATATCTCCTGAAGTATTTCTTTTCGGAAGGGATGCAAACCGATAGTGGTGAGGAGGTATCAACCAGGGAAATCAAGAGAATCCTGCAGGATTGTATCGGTAGCGAGGACAAGCGAAAGCCTCTCACCGACGACAGGCTTTCTGTCATACTCAATGAAAAGGGCTACCTGATTGCGCGGAGAACGGTTGCAAAATACCGGGAGCAATTGAACCTGCCCGTAGCCAGGCTGCGAAAGGAATTATAATCCTGCAAGATGAAGGTAGCTGCCCGGATTATTACTATTCTTTTTCATCCCCTGCTTATGCCCACCATTGGGCTGCTGCTGATTCTGAATTCAGGGACCT
>JAOZLK010000478.1 GCA_029934875.1 Bacteroidales bacterium
AATAGAATTAGCATATTTAATACAAACAGAAAACATGAAGAAAACAGTTTTATCTATAGTTTTAATGCTGCCAGTATTGATAACATTTAGCTGATCTACAGATGGAGACATTCTTTTTGATGATTCATTCTTACACGAAATTAGGTTTGAATTAGCAGACACTAACCTTTTCATTACAACTAAAGAGTATCAGCCACTTAAAATGATTGTTGATGGAAATATTGTTGACAGTGTTGGATTTAAAAGAAAAGGAAACATTTCCGGTTACTCAAATCCAAATAAAGAAGGTGTCAAAATCAAAACAAACAAATATGTAGCCGGTAAGGAATATGATGGAATAAAGGAGTTTACATTACATATGAATTTCCAGGACCCTACAATGATGCGAGAAAAATTGACCTATGATATTTGTGCCGAAATGGGACTTTTTTCGTTGAGAACAGCATTTGCAAAAGTGTTTATCAATAATGATTATTGGGGATTATATACTCTTGTTGAAGGCAAAGATGAAATGTATAAACAAGTGTTTGAAAATCGAGATATGGATGCTATTGAATCGTTAGATTTTGGGGATATGTGTTTTCTCAGTACTAATCCAACTGATTACGATTACGATAATAATAGTAGTGGCTTTCCCTATTATAAATTTGAAAATGGAGACGCATCAACTGCTTGGCCACGGTTTGCTACAATGATAGATAGAGCAAATAATACTGCTGACGATCAATATTTAGATACAGTCTCTACTTATTTAAATATAGAAGATTTCTTTAGGTATCAGGCAATAAATGTGTATTTGATGAACATGGACTCTTACATTGATTTTAAAGGGAATCAAATTTATGTTTATGATACAATAGCCAAATTATGGCAAGTGACACCTTGGGATTTCAATGCTTCTTTTGGTCTTTGGAATACAAACAATTATCAGCCGGCAACTTATTCCATGATCCCTTCTGCTATTTCCAATGGATGTATAACAAGTAAATTGAATAGTATTCCTCAGTTAAGAACGTATTATCTCGACGCCATGTGTGAATTGAATAACACCATTGGCAATACAACTGAATATTTCAATAAAATTGATAATTGGAAAACACAAATTCAACAAGCCGTATATGATGATACAAGAAAACATGTTACAAATGCTGATTTTGATAATGGAATTGAATACGGGTTCCATATGCTTTTTGGAGATAATCAACCTGCATTGAAAACTTTTATAACTCAACGTTTGGCAGTAATAACTCAAGGCTTAGCTATTGAAAATTATAATTGTTCAACATTAGGCATTGATGATAATCTCGAAAATTCAACAGGGATAACATTATATCCTAATCCAACAGCTGACATCATTAATATTAAACTACAGCATAATAATAAAGACAACTATGAAATACAAATTCTAAATGCTGTTGGTCAAGTTGTTTACCTCTCAAAAAAAGAAGATAAAATAAGTCTTAAAAATCTTATGAGCGGAATTTATTTTGTTACAGTGAAGAATGGGAGTTTCAATTACACAGGAAAAATTATTAAACAATAAAAAGCGCATATTAATTCCAATTTCTCCTTCTCATTCAATATACTCCATCGCACCGGCATCTCTTTTACCATCATCTATGTTCCTTCCGGTAAAATCTTTAAGAAATGGGCCATCAAATTGCCATTTGAACAGTTCTTCAACAGTCGTATGAGAATCTGCAAGTGTGCCACGTGCTACGCGTAGAAAATCAATGGTGCATGGAATCGGTCCCCTGCTTCCCTGGCCCACAAAAAAATCGGCATTATTAGACAGGGTGGTTCCATCACTAACTGAAAAATCACCCTCACCATCCAATTGACCGTCTATATACAATCTCAGTTTTTTTTCTCCTCTGTCAATTTCAGCAACCAGATGGTGCCAGTTACCATCATTGATATTTGGTCTGTTACTTACCATTTCATTGATCACATTTGAATCGCTTACCATAAATGAAACACTCCCATCATTATTCATGGATATCTCATAACCGACATTATCATACTTCGAAATCAGGGTCCCAATGCCTTCTTGCGTTTTAAAATAGAGCTCAATAAGAAAATTTCCTTTGCCAGGATTCGGTGATGGAATGTTTTCCTTATTAAATGTTTTGGAGTTATTACCATCATTGACTTCAAAATCCTTAATGCTGCTGTCTGGAAGAACACAATACTGATCAATACCGTTAAGCGTTAGAGCACCTTTTGTCCAGTCTTCAAGCTCTCCATGCACATAATCCGATTCTTCAATGTTAATAGCAATAAGCGAATGTCTTGGCGTTTTATAATAGTTAGTACGATTAATATAGTATGCTGTCATATTCCAATGCTCATCCATAATTGTTGATGCATCATATTTTGACTGGTAAAAATTCCATTCTCCACAATCTGCATACAATCCCCATGGTACGAAAACTTTTGCGCCACCATCTATCGGGGCGGAATTTTCTTTCAGACGGAAATCGTGTTCCTCAGGATTGATAAAAGGTGAGTTTTCAGAAATATCCCCAACTTCAGATGTCAAAGCGCTATGTCCGCTTAAGGCGTATTGAAACGAAGAAAGGTCTTCATGCCAGCGTCCGGATGGCTCAAACACAGCAAATTTGTCTGAAATATTATGAAAAATATTTTTAGAATAGGCATTCGATTCATAAGCGAAATGCTCCTTTTGCTCACCGACATCCGCGGCATTCCCCTCCGCCAATGAACCAGCCGCCTTGGCATGTAGAAATGTCCAGGCACCAATATCCTGCCAAACATTTCCAATGTATTTATTACGGCCTGCCTGGGGAGCCTGACGCCGGGATCCACTAACAAAATTGTAAACAGTATTATTAAAAATAGTATTTTGAAAACCATGAATTTCCTGGAAAGCCGCTGCGTTTCCCAGGGGACTTGAGGGATCGCTTGATCTGCCCCAGGCAATATTATTAAAATGATAATTCTTAAATGCTCCGTCAAGATAGTAAGCGAAGCCAAATCTGCCATTGCCTTTTTCCGGATTAAAATTCCAATGCCAGTATCCTCCCGGATTACCCGAAATATTATTATACACATAGGTCGGTCCTCCCTGCCATGTTTCGATTCCTCCCCAATCATTTGTATTTAGCAAAGGATCTGTAACCTTGTTGTGATGTATTAATATCCTCACAAAAGGAACCTCTCTTGTGTCGCCACCTTTCTCCTTGCCTCCCCAGATCCAAAGACCAGCCCCGTAGCATCTATCTAAAATATTACCTGCAATTTCAGATATCTCGGAAAATTTTACGGTAACTGCATGACCATGACCTCCTCTTATTGGTCTTATCCCAATGTTATTAAGATTATTACGCAATACCTTTACATTCTTTACAATAGAAAATGGTGGATTTTTTCTTGCCCAACGGGAACAATCCTCAACATCTATGGCGCCATGATCGGTGTAACGGATGTTGTTATCAGAAATAATAATATTCCCAATCACATCTGAATCGCTAATTGCTTTTATCCGAATTGCCTTATTAACATGACTGAAGTTGCAGTTTTTAACTACTAATTCTTCACTACTTCCGTACATTCTAATGCAGGCACCATCAACATCAACATGTTCGTTGGAACGGCTTGTATAATCCCATAGCATATTGGTGAAGCGAAAAGAGAGACCACTAATCTCTACAAAACTCATCCCCTTGCTGTCGATCAGATTGATATGCTTAGCTGCTTCAATCTGCAAATTATTCGGATCAGTGTTTTCAGACAGTCGCAGAAATAGCCTGCCACCTCTCCCCTCTTTTTCAAACCAGAACTCACCCTCTTCATCAAGGTATTGGGGCTTGTCTTCCAGGTAATAACGATTTTTTGTTATAATTTTTCCACTTTGTCCTTTCCACACGCCTTGAAAACCAATCCCTTTTTGAGCTTCATCATAAGTTTCAATCATGCTTGGAAACGGAGTACCCATAACGATTCCCCATTCGGTCCAGACAATTCCACCCTCGTAGTAATCACTCCCCTCCGTTAAATTTTTTGTGTCTATTCCCAGGTGTACTTTACCCTCCTTGCCTTCGACAGTATG
>JAOZLK010000479.1 GCA_029934875.1 Bacteroidales bacterium
AGTATTGAGCGCATTGCAGAACCTTTCTATCTTCATTCTAATTATAAAAGTATCACCCTCTCTATAAATTCTGATCTGAAAGCGCTTCATTGCTATTTCGACTTTGATAAGATTGAAAAAATCCTTTATAATATCTTATCAAATGCCATTAAGTATACGCCTGAAAAAGGGCAGGTGAACCTTTCCCTTGACTTTATCGGGGAGGCACAATCTATCAAGTATGCCAGGATTAGGGTGAGTGATACAGGAATCGGGATACCTGAGGATGATATAGACCGGATTTTTGAGCGATTTGCCCAGATTGAGGATCCAAGGACACAGAATATCCCAGGGACCGGCATAGGTCTTTCACTGGCAAAGAAATTAACAGAATTGCATAAAGGGGAAATCTCGGTTCGGAGCACCGATGGGAAGGGAAGTGAATTTATAATTCAGATTCCTGTTTCAAAATCCTTTTATAACAAAGATGAGATTTCAGATGATGAGGCCATATTTGAGATACGTCATCAGAAGAGAACACCACCACCACATTTGCCTGACAAATGGTTATTTAAGCGCAAACCGCTGGACAAAGAACTCAAGACCCTGTTGATTGTTGAGGACAATCCTGATATTTGTTATTATCTGGGGAACCATTTTGATAAAAAATTCAATATCATGGTGGCCGTTAATGGAAGGGAAGGTTATGAGCAGGCACTCCTCACTAATCCTGACCTGGTAATCTGTGATATTATGATGCCGGAAATGGACGGGATTGAAGTGTGTAAGCAGATGAAAACCAATGAGGCAACCAGCCATATTCCCATCATCCTGTTAACGGCAAGGGCTGATGAGAAACTTCAGAAAACAGGGTATGAAACCGGCGCCGATGATTATGTGATTAAGCCCTTTGATATCGATGTTCTTGAGAAGCGTATAGATAATCTCATCAGGTCAAGGGAAGAGATGAAAAGCCGGTTTTATTCCGGTATTGTTCCCGATGCAAAAGCATTTTCTCCAAGCCTTACTGATGAAAAACTTCTGCGGAAGATACTTGGTTCCATTGAAGACAATATGTCCAACTCCGATTTCAATATTGATCTGTTGATCAGGGAGGTGGGCATAAGTCGTGCCCAACTATTCAGAAAAATAAAATCACTCACCAATAACCAGTCGGTTTCCGATTTTATTATTACATACAGGCTTCAGCGGGCTGCTCAATTGTTCAGCAAGGGCCATCAAAATGTGTCTGAGGTTGCATATAGTGTAGGGTTTAAAAACACTTCCCATTTCACTACACGCTTCAAGAAGCAGTTTGGGAAAGCCCCTAAAGAGTATATGAGTTCCATTTGATACGCTCACAAAAGCAATTAGTACATCCAGCAAAATCTTGTTGCTTGTGAACCATTACCTTGGCCGGATAGAATCTATAATTTTTTAAAATATGTGCAAATTGCCACCTGCCGGGTGCGAAAAGCTAAGCGTTGTCATCTTAGGCCTGTTTTTCCTTCTGATCCCGGATCCTGGTTTTTCCCAGACACTTGAGAAAACCATAGTTTCACACGACTCCATTCAGTGTCAGTCCCACATTTCTCCCGGACTTTGGAGGCCCTTGTTTGGAACGGAGCAAATTGCCTGGGTGAGCCCCCCCTGGTCGAGCCGTGAATATATCTGGCTGGATTTCCCGGAAGCAATTTTCAGTGATAATGAACTGCTGTTCTTAAGTCATATCAATACGAGAATCCCATATAAATATCGATATCTGAAGAGTGTGGAGTGGGAAGAAACAGAAGAAGGAATAGAATATAAGCAGGAGCTTCCTAATGGTGTCAGCTTTGGTGGAAGTGTTGCAAAAAAAAGCGAAAATATTATCAGCCTGGAATTATGGGTGCATAATGGAAGTGATGATCCTATGAAGGATGTTAAGCTTCAAACCTGTGCCTATCTTCATGGAATAGAGGAGTTTGATCAGAAGACCTCTGAAAACAAACTGGTACATGTTGCCGGCCATGGGTGGATATCCCATATGGAAGCACGGGAGCTTAATGATGTTGAAGGAAAGTACCATGTTGGTTGGCTTTCGGGACCCAGGGTTGTTGATTTACCTGTTATGCTGGCTTTGTCTGAGGAGGCTGGCCATCTGGTGGCTTTTACATGGTTTGAAGACACATACTCTTTTGTTGGAAATAAGAACCATCCCTGTTTTCATGCAGATCCCCGGATGGGTGATATCGAAGCAGGTGAATCAAAGACAATCAAAGGAGAATTAATTTTCTTCGATGGGACGGTGGAAGAGTTTGAGGAATTTTTCAGGACTAAATATTAGGAAATAATGAAGAATCTATTTGTCAGATTGCTGTTTATTGTAACTCCATTCACACTGTTTGCAGCGTCATGTACTCCGGGGATGAGGGGGGGAGAAGGAGAAATCGCTGTTCATGTGATTCCTGAGCCGGCATCTGTGGAGCGCTTAAAATCCTCATTTTCACTTACTCCTGCAACTGTTATTGTGGTGGATAGTAAGGATGAAAAGGTCATCTCTACAGCACAACTATTGAGCGAAACACTTTCCCGATTCTACGAATTGGATTTAGAAGTCTCAGAAGTGGAGAAAGGCCGGAAAAACACCATTCATATTTCGGACATGGAGGCAGATGAATCTTTGGGAGCAGAGGCTTATATATTGACTGTTGATAGAAGCGGAATCAAACTACATGGCCCGCCTGCCGGCCTGTTTTATGGTGTACAGACACTGCTTCAACTCATTCCGATTGAGGCTGTTGGTGAAGAGAAAATTACCATCCCGGCGTGTGAAATTACTGACCATCCCAGGTTCTCGTGGCGTGGTTTGATGATTGATGAGTCGCGGCACTTTTTCGGACCGGAAGTGATTAAGAAGTATATCGATATCATGGCCATGTATAAGCTGAATGTATTTCACTGGCACCTTACCGATGACCAGGGATGGCGAATCGAGATAGATAAGTATCCCCGGCTTACAGAGATTGGAGCATGGAGAGAAGGTACCGGGAATGAACCATGGACATATTTTGTTAATCCTGCTTCGGATGGAAAACCCAGGTACGGGGGCTACTACACTAAGGAGGAGATTCATGAAATCGTCGAGTATGCTGCTGACCGTTTTATCACCATAGTTCCTGAGATTGAACTGCCCGGACATTCATGGGCTGCACTGCTGGCCTATCCTGAACTCTCATGCTCCGGGGTGCCCTGGAAAAAGCCGGATGATGTACCCTTTGAGTTCACCGATCCATATTGTGCCGGTAACGATCAGACCTTTGAGTTTTTTGAAGATGTACTTGGTGAAGTGATTGACCTGTTTCCTTCAGAATATATCCATATTGGTGGTGATGAGTGCAAGAAAACACCCTGGGAGGAGTGTGAGAAATGCCAACGAAGAATGGGCGCGGAAGGATTGGCTGATGTTGAGGAGCTGCAGAGCTATTTTATTAAGAGGATCGAGAAGATTGTGTTATCCAAAGGCCGCAGGATCATTGGCTGGGATGAGATACTTGAAGGTGGTCTTGCCCCGGAAGCAACGGTGATGAGCTGGCGGGGAGAGAAAGGCGGCATTGAAGCTGCAACACAGGGTCATCCTGTTGTGATGGCTAATAATAAGAAGCTATATTTCATCTGGGACCAGTTCGATTCCGAAAAAGATGTCAAGGGAAGAAGTATTCTCATTGAAGATGTTTACAATTATGACCCCGTGCCGGAAGAGCTAAATGAAAAAGAGGCGGAGTTGATTTTAGGAGCCCAGGCCTGTCTCTGGAGTGAGTTCTCTTACTCTGAGGAGATATTGGAGATTCAACTCCTTCCCAGGCTGATAGCGCTGTCGGAAATAGCCTGGACTCATGAAAATAGAAAAGAGTGGGATAGTTTTCAGCTCAGCTTAGAGCAGCACTTGCCCATATTGGATTTGAGGGATATCTCTTATTATATCCCTTCACCAACCGGACTGGAAGATGAAATATTTGTCGAAGAGAAGTACCTGGTTGAATTTGATGACATAAGCAGTCTCGTATACAGATCATCTGTAATTCGGTATACATTGGACGGAAGTGAGA
>JAOZLK010000480.1 GCA_029934875.1 Bacteroidales bacterium
ATGAGTCGGGGAAATGCTGGGTTTCCAGGCACATCCCTGAATATTGCTCATAGCTAAGTCCTTTTGAGCTAAGTGTTCCGTCCAGGAAGTTCCCCGAGTAGAATTGTACTCCTGGTTCGGTGGTGGTGACCTGAAGTGATCTCCCGCTTTTTGGATCCAATATTTTCGCTGCCAGTGTTTTCTCTCCTGCCGTTCCATCAATGACATAATTGTGGTCATAGCCTACAGGATTACCACCTACTTCTTCTATCCGGTCACCGATTACTGTTGGCTTCCTGAAATCGAAGGGAGTCCCCTCCACATTGGCAAGTTCACCGGTGGGAATCAGGCCCTCATCCACCGGGGTATATCTGGATGCATTTATATAGAGTACATGGTCGAGTATACTTCCCTCCCCGGCCAGGTTAAAATAGGAGTGGTTGGTCAGGTTCAGGACAGTGGCTTTATCGGTTTCGGCTTCATAGGTAATAAAGAGCTGATCCATAAGCAGCTCGTAAGTAACCACTACCTTAAGGTTTCCCGGGTATCCTTCTTCTCCGTCAGGACTCAAATAGGTCAATTTCAGTGCAGCACGCTCCAGGCAGGAGATTACCTCCACATCCCAGATTACTTTGTCAAATCCTTTTATTCCCCCGTGAAGGGCGTTATTGCCATTATTTACTGCCAGCTGATAGCTCTCTCCATCGAGCGAAAACTGCGCGTTTGCAAGGCGGTTTCCATATCGCCCAATAAGAGAACCGAAGTAGGGATGTCCTTCCTGGTATTGTTCCAGGTTGTCGAATCCCAGGGCAATATTTCCCATCTTGCCATTTCTGTCGGGAGTATGAATTTCTGTGATGATTCCTCCGTAGTCGGTGATCTTTATCACGTAGTCTTTTTCATTCTTGAGAGTATAAAGCGCCACGGAATCTCCCTGTGGTGAGATCCCGAAATGAGATTTTTCAACTTTGCACCTGGGATTCTTATGCTCGGTTTCAGACTCTCCTTTTTTACCACGATTACATCCTGCCAAAAGTATGGCCAGCGCAATAATTAGTGATAATCCGCTGATAAGCGGGTAGTTCGAAAGTGTAATTATTTTCTTGTTCATAGCTTAGTTAGGGCTAAGTTCTTAGTTCTTAATTCTCAGTTCTCAGTATTACTCACTTACCTATTTACTCACTTCCTTAATTCCTTCCTTCAAACTCCATTCGCTCTCCCCTGATCATCTCATTAAACATCCCTTCTTTATAGACCAGCTTGCCATTCACCCAGGTATGAGTGACAGCCGAGTGAAAAGTTTCGCCTGTAAAGGGTGACCAGCCACATTTATAAAGAATGTTATTATTGGCTACCTGCCATTCCCGATCCGAATCCAGAAGTACCATATCAGCTTTGCAGCCAGGCTCGAGGAATCCCCTTTCCTTTATTCCGAAAAGTCGGGCAGGTGCATGACACATCTTCTCAACTACCTTCTCAATGGTGATCTTATTACGGCGGACGAGTTCCAGCATGGCGACCAGGGCGTGCTGGACCATGGGGCCTCCGGAGGGGGATTTAAAATACTTGCTCTGTTTCTCCTCAATGGTATGAGGAGCGTGGTCGGTAGCGACAACATCCAATTTATCATTCAATAGAGCAGCAATCAGGGAATCCCGGTCGTGTTTAGTCTTAATTGCCGGATTCCATTTAATCAGGGTTCCCTTGGACTCGTAATCGGCATCGGTGAACCAGAGGTGGTGAACACATACCTCGGCAGTAATCCTTTTCTTGTCAAAGTCCGTTCCATGTGTAAAAAGCTCCAGTTCCCGGGCCGTGGATATATGAAGGACATGCAATCGGCTCTGATGCTTCCGGGCCAGTTCAACGGCCAGGGAACTTGAAAGGTAGCAGGCCTCTTCGCTTCGAATAACAGGGTGCAGGTTTACCGGAATCTCCTCATCATATATTTGCCTTTGTTCTTCAGTGTTCTTCCTGATTGTGGCTTCGTCTTCACAATGTGTTGCAATCAGGGTGGGGGATTCGGCAAAAATCCTTTCAAGGGATTCCCTTTTGTCCACAAGCATATTACCAGTGGAGGAACCCATAAACACCTTCACTCCGCAATTCCTTGAAGGATCCAGATTTCTAATCTCTTCTATATTATCATTTGTGGCGCCCAGGTAGAAGGAGTAGTTGGCAAGAGATACCTCTGCTGCGCGCTCATATTTATTTTCCAGCTCTTCAATACTGGTGGCTTGCGGGATCGTATTTGGCATCTCCATAAAGGAGGTGATTCCGCCTGCCACAGCAGCTCTGGATTCAGTTGCAATTTCAGCCTTATGAGTCAGACCCGGCTCACGAAAATGAACCTGATCATCAATTACTCCCGGGATGAGATATTTCCCCCCGGCATCAATTACCTCCACAACCCCGGCCTCTTCTACGGGCTCTCCCTTCCCAACAGCTCTTATAACTCCTCCGCGAACCAGCACATAACCAAGAGAAGTGATCCCCCTGTTAACTATCCTTGCATTCTTAACCAAGTAATTATTCATTTCTTCTTCCTTTCTTTATTTTTTAAGCCCTGAGCACTGAGTACTGATTCCTGTGTACTGCTCCCTGAGCACTGTGTTATCTCCTGTATTTCCTGAACCAGCTGCTAATTTTCAATCTGATCACGCCAAAAATGGCCTCGCTGACAATTTTGCCGCTCATTTTTGATGTGCCTTCCTTTCGATCGGTGAAGATGATGGGAACTTCCTTCAGCTTGAACCGGTATTTCCATGCCTTAAACTTCATCTCAATCTGGAAAGCATATCCCTTGAATCTGATTTTGTCGAGGTCAATTACTTCAAGTACTTCCTTTCGGTAGCAAACAAAGCCGGCAGTTGAATCCCTTACTTTCATGCGGGTAATCAGCCTGACATAAACGGATGCAAAGTAGGAAATCAGCACCCGGCTCATTGGCCAGTTCACTACATTAACACCCGAAACATACCTGGACCCTATAGCCACATCTACCGAATGATTCTCGCATGCCTCGAACAGACGCAGCAAATCGTTTGGATTGTGAGAGAAATCTGCATCCATTTCGCATATATATAGGTATCCCTTCTCAAGTGCCCATTTAAATCCTTTGATGTAGGCTGTCCCCAGTCCAAGCTTTCCTTCCCTTTCAATAAGATGAAGTCTTCCATCATGTTCTTCCTGGAGCTCCTTTATTACAGCTCCGGTTCCATCCGGAGAACTATCGTCTACCACCAGAAGATCCATATCGGGAGTGAGCTTAATTACAGCTGCAACAATCTTACTGATGTTCTCAATCTCATTATAAGTGGGTACTATAACTAGTCTATTGTTCATATCGTAAATATCGGATCAACAAAATTACATCATTTTTTGAAGATTATGTTAGGTGGACTAAAGGAAAGACTTATATTTGCAGCCCGTTTGAGAAAACGATGTTCTTTGAAGGGGTTTTATTAAATGCTGATAATCAACCAAATGAATTTTATTTTCGAGAAAGGTGAAAAAACATTTGGAGAAGCAAAATAAAAGTCCTTATCTTTGCATCCGCTTTCACAAGCAGTTGTTCTTGAAACAAGTTGAATAGAGAGATTTTTTCGAAGCGAAAGCAGAGAGAAAAAAGTGAGGAAAAGTTCTTGTAGATTAAGATAAAGTTCTTATCTTTGCAGTCCGCAAAAACGGAAGAGTAACAGAACAAAGTTCTTTGAAAATATTGAAGTAAGAAATAGGTAAAGAAGTCACCTAAAATTCCAAAATGAATTTATAGGAGTGAATAATCCTTGAGCAAATTAAATTTTTTTTACAATGAAGAGTTTGATCCTGGCTCAGGATAAACGCTAGCGGCAGGCCTAACACATGCAAGTCGAGGGGTAACGATGTCTTCGGACAGGCGACGACCGGCGCACGGGTGAGTATCGCGTTTGTAACCTACCTTTAACTGGAGAATAGCCCGAAGAAATTCGGATTAATACTCCATAATACTATGATCTGGCATCTTTTTATAGTTAAAGCTCCGGCGGTTAAAGATGGGCATGCGTGACATTAGTTTGTTGGTGAGGTAACGGCTCACCAA
>JAOZLK010000481.1 GCA_029934875.1 Bacteroidales bacterium
GGTATGTAGGCTGTCATCTTGGAAGCCTGGAGTGGAATGTGGATGAGCTGGCAAAGACACTCGACAGATTCCCGAATATGTCAGTTGACATGGCCGCACGTATCGTTCATTTTAAGGTCCAGGATCGCGACAAGGTAAGGGAGTTTATTCTAGAATACCAGGACAGGTTGCTTTACGGAACTGATATATCCATTAAGGAAAGGAATACCAGTATTGGAAGCATGGAAAGAGCAGAGGACTTACTTCAGGGTGTTTGGCTGGATGACTGGGAATATTTTACAAGTGATAAGATCTTAACTCAGGATGACAAGCTTAAAGAATACAGGAGTTTGAACCTGCCAGAAAAGGTTCTTGAAAAGATCTATTTTACAAATGCCAGCCGAATGTATCCCGGAATAGTTTAATAAGGCTAAGCTATTATCACATTGTTGCGTGTTTCAGAAAGAAAAATAATCTCCTTGTAGAAGTGAGCTGTCCAATTATTTGACACCCACTTGTCCATATCATTGACATTCCCTATGTTGCCTGTGCATGCCAAACTGCATGGAAAGAGTGATTTACCCGCTCTGGCATGAGATTGGATTAAGGATGTGGGAATCATGCTTACAAGAAAGTTACCAGAGATAGATGGAAACAATGTTTATACAAACAAAAGAGCTGAGCCGGAGCTTCGTTACTGAGGAGCTTGAAACCCTGGCGGTAAGAGATGCTACACTGGAGATACAAAAGGGGGAGTTCGTTGCAGTTATGGGTCCTTCCGGTTGTGGGAAAACGACCCTGCTGAACCTCCTGGGTTTGATCGACAGGCCCACTTCGGGTGACTATTCACTGGAGGGAAAAATGATGAACGGACTATCTGAGAACCAATGCACCCGAATCCGCAGGGGGAATATGGGATTCATTTTTCAGAATTTCAACCTGGTGGATGAATTGAACGTGATGGAGAATGTAGAAATGCCTCTTGTTTTCATGGGTGTGAAGCGGAGGGAACGTAGGGAAAGATCGATGGAGATTCTTGACAGGCTGAAAATGAGTCATCGCTCAAAGCATTACCCACAGAAGCTTTCAGGGGGGCAGCAACAGCGGGTGGCCTTTGCCAGGGCAGTGGTAAATGATCCCTTGCTGCTCCTGGCCGATGAACCTACCGGTAACCTGGATTCCCGGAGCGGAATTGCAATGATGGACCTCCTTGAGGAACGTAACCGGGAGGGGGGAACCATTGTCATGGTGACACACTCACTCAAGGATGCCAGCTATGCCCACCGCATTATCAGGATGCATGATGGGGAGATAGGAGTAGGAAAATAGTTCCGGACCATAAACTGAAAACGATGATACGCACCTATATCACAATTGCCTTTAAATTCCTGACCCGACAGCCTTCTTACTCTGTACTGAGCATATTGGGTTTCACCCTTGCCTTTGCAAGTGTTTTCCTGATCTATTCGCACGTGAGTTACCAGAGAGGCTATGACAAACATGTAGATACCTGGGACCGGGTGTACAGGTTGAGCGGGGATATAAATCTTCCCGGTAATGAGAACATCCATGGCTTACTTGGACCACGCCTCGGACCGGCCATGAAGGATGAGATCGCGGCCATAGAGAACATGTGCCGACTGGTGCCCTTCCAGGAGAAGTGCATCATTACAAGGGGGGAGCAGGTGAGCTTTGAGGAGCAGGTTTACTACGCCGACTCCACGGTTTTTGAGGTCTTCCCCCTTCAGTTTCTTTATGGAACTCCCAAAGATGCCCTGGTGGCAGCAAACCAGGTGGTAATTTCTGAAAGCATTGCCCTTAAGTATTTCGGGAAGAGGGACGTGGTAGGTGAAACCCTGAAAATCAACAAGGGGAGCGATTTCGAGATCAGGGGTGTTACCAGGGACCTTCCTGAAAATGTTCATCACAGGATGCATATGCTGATCTCCTGGGCTACTTTCAATCCCGCGATGCAGGAGCGTATATCTTCGAAGGATTCGGAAAATTACTGGAGACCCTTTGCCTACCATTTTATTCTTCTGGGTGAATATAATACCATCAATGAAGTTGAAGCTGTTTTCCCGGCCTTCTATGAAAAATACATGGCCGAGTTTGGCAACTACCTGCAGGCAAAATTTACTCTGATCATGACTCCCCTGCCCGATCTCCACTTCACTCCCCATTATTCCTATGACCTTCCCAAGGGCAACCTGAGCTACTCTTATCTTATGATGCTGGCAGGCCTTTTCATCCTGCTTATTGCGCTGCTCAATTACAGGAACCTGTTGTCGGCCTCCATGGCTGCACGTTCCAGGAGTTTGGGTGTGTTTAAAATCAACGGCGCGTCGCGCTCCCACCTCTTTGAATTGCTCTGGACCGAATCCCTGCTGATCATCCTGGCCTCCCTTTTCCTGGCCTGGTTCATTGTTTCAGGGCTTGAAACTTACTTTAAAAACTGGCTTGACGGGGCCCTTATGAGCACGGGCTTTCATACAGGTTCTTTCCTTCTGCTTGTGCTTGTGATTATGGGATCACTTAGCATTGCCTTCCTCATATCGGTGGTTTCACGGATTTACCGGCAGCCCATCCAGCTGCTGCACGGGGAAGGCGAATACAGCTATGGGAAGCGACACCAGGGCTTTGGAAAGAGTAGCATCATCATCCAGTTTGCCTTTTCTGTGATCCTGGTTATTTTCTCCATTTTGATCACCCGGCAGGTTCAGCATTTGTTAAAGGCTGATGTAGGATATAATACCGAGCAGGTGGTCCAGGTTAAACTGCACACAGAGGGTTTGCCCATTGAAAAGATCCACGCATTTAAAGATGAGTTGAAAAGAAGCCCACTGATCGGCAGGGCGGCCTACTCCAGCAATATTCCGGGAGAGGTACTTGGAACTTCGCATTTCAAGATGAATGTGGATGGAGAGGAGGCCTCAAAAATTATCTCCCTGATGAGCATTGATGCCGACTATATTCCACTGATGGAGATGGAATTGATAGAGGGCCGGAATTTTTTGCCTCAGAAGGAAGAGGGCGGAGTGATTCTCAATGAGGCCTGTATCGAATTCTTCGGCCTTGGGGATAGCCTGGCCGGAAAACTTATCCGTAATATAGAAATTCTGGGTGTATTGAAGAGTGGTAAATACAACTCCCTGCACGATGATTCAAAGCCAATCATTTTTACTTCGGGCACAGCCAATCGTGGATATATGAATGTAAAACTTGGTGCCGGGGATCTGAAAACCGCCATGGAATACATCCAGGATACTTATGAGACTTTTTTTGAGGGCATTCCCTTCGAGGCCACTTTTATGGACCAAACAGTTGAGACCATGTACAGAGATGATATTAACCAGAGCAAACTGCTGGGAATATTCACCGGCCTGAGTATTGTGATTGCCAATATCGGCCTTTTTGGACTGGTGGCCCTGCTCAACCGGAGACGCATCAAGGAGATTGGAATCAGGAAGGTGAATGGTGCACAGCGATGGCAGATTGCAATGCTCCTGGGGAGGCAGCTCTTTGCCTGGCTTATGATTTCTGTGGTGATTGCAGTTCCTGTTACCATATGGCTTAGCAAACTCTGGCTACGGAACTTTGCCTCCCAAACCGAATTTTCCTGGTGGATCATTCCCCTGGGAGGCCTGGTCATCCTCTTGAGTGCTGTTGCTACCACTGCCCTGATCACCCTCCGGACTGCCAATCAAAATCCCGTGGATGTGCTGCGTAACGATTAAAAAGCCTAAGTTTGTGGAAACTTAAGATCTTATTTATGAAGCAGGTATTTTCCCTTTTAATGGTTTTTATCGTGGTTAATTCAGTGGCTCAGACAGATACGCTTAAACTTTCCTTCGATGTATGGCCACCCTTTACCAATGTTCAGGATGAAAAATCTCTTGCCATAGACATTGTTGAGACAGCACTGAACCGTGTAAACATACCTTCTACCTACCTGGTTGGAGACTTTGAATCTGTACTGGAAGGTATAATTGACGGCAGCTATGATGGAAGCCCTGCTTTTTGGAAATCTGAAGAACGTGAACAGGAACTCTTGTTTTCAGATCCCTACCTGGAAA
>JAOZLK010000482.1 GCA_029934875.1 Bacteroidales bacterium
AAATCAGATGAGATCCCGGATCCAGGGCACTCTCCTCGATCTCAAACTCATCAATTAAAAACTCATTTACTGTCTCTATTATCTCTGCCTTTTGCATTTCAATTCAAAGTTAACTATTTCTTGTATTTTGATACAATCAAAGATGAATTTGTCCCCCCAAAACCAAAAGAGTTGGACAAAAAGGCATCTATATTGTAATCGCATGTCTTGGCAATAATGTTCAATTTCGAGGATGCTTCATCGGGATTTTCGAAATTGATGTTGGGAGCGATGAAGGAGTTTTCCATCATAAGCAGTGAGTAAATCACTTCGCTGGCGCCTCCCATCCACATCTCGTGACCAGTCATGGACTTGGTGGAAGATACAGGGACTGCTTTTTCTCCAAATACGTTCGCAAGGGCAATTGCCTCATTGCCATCACCTACCGGGGTGGATGTAGCATGAGCATTGACGTAATCTATTTCTGATGGCTTCATCCCGGCATGATCCAGGCAACGCTGCAGTGAACGTGTGGGGCCATCGATGTTCGGGACGGAGATGTGGTCGCCATTGGAGGAGAATCCATAACCCCTTATTTCCCCCAGAATATCTGCACCCCTGGCCTGTGCCGACTCCAGGCTCTCAAGGATCAGTGTAGCTGCTCCCCCGCTGGGGACCAGTCCGTCCCTGTCCCTGTCAAAGGGACGGGAGGCCGCCTGGGGATCATCCATTCGGACAGAGAATGCGCTCAGGGCGTCAAAGCTGCCCATCGATTCGGCATTCACCTCCTGTCCGCCCCCACAAATAATCATATCCTGAAGCCCCTGAGAAATCATCAGGTGCGCCATACCTATGGCATGAGAACTACTGGCACAGGCAGCACTCAGGGTAAAGTTAATTCCCCTTAGTTTCAGGATTACTGCCAGGTTCATGGTAATTGTGGAATTCATTGATTGGAAGATGGAACCTGATCCAATCAGCGTGGTATCCTTTTTATCTCTTACAATATCGATGGATTCAATAACAGGTACCGCCGAACTGTCGTTTCCATACAGGATGCCCACTTCATTGGCTTCAAGGTAATCCATATGGACACCGGCCTGCTCAAGGGCTTCCATGGTTGCCAGGTAGGCATACTCCCCCTGCTGGGCCATTCCAATGCGCATTCTCCGTGGAAGCAAGCCCTTCAGAGAAGGCCTTTCCAGGATGCCGGTGAGTGTGGACCTGAATCCGAAATCCACCCGCCGGAGATCGATGCCTATACCCGATTTCCCCCGGTAGAGAGAGGTTTTTACCTCCTCAATGTTTTTACCAATGCTGGAGTAAACCCCAATACCGCTTATTACAACTCTTCTGTTCATCTTAACTATACATTCCTCCGTTTACGGAAATGATCTCACCTGTAATATACGAAGCACCCTCGGAAACCAGGAAGGAGACTACTTCTGCCACTTCTTCAGGTTCTCCGAATCTTCGAAGTGGTACCAGGGCTGAAAGCTGTTTTTCATCCAGGTCTTTAGTCATATCGGTACGAATGAAACCGGGAGCAACTGCATTTACAGTAACCCGCTTCTTACCCACCTCCATGGCCAGTGATTTAGTTGCAGCTATCATAGCTCCTTTGGAAGCTGAGTAATTAACCTGGCCTGGCAAGCCTTTCTGGCCCGACAGAGATACGATATTTACAATTCTCCCCCACTTTCCCACCAGCATATTCTGAAGAAGGTGCCTGGTAACAAAGAAGAAGCTATCCAGGTTGGTCGCCATAACATCCTTCCATTCCTGATCCGACATAAATACCATCAGGTTATCCCGGGCGAGTCCGGCGTTATTAACAAGGATGCTGATCTTTTTGTCTGGATTGGCATCATGCCACTGATCCAGAGCACGGCTCACTTCCTGCGCATTGGAGACATCAAAGCTCAGCAGCTCTCCACTTCCTCCGGCACTCCTGATTCTTTCAAGGGTGTCCCTGGCTTCGCTTTCGTTGGTCCTGTAATTCACGATTACATGGTAAGCATCACTTCCAAGCCTGACCGCGATTGCTTTCCCTATTCCTCTTGAACCACCTGTAACCAGTGCGATTTTCATTCTTTGTCCCTCCCCGGCAGTGCCACTTTGGTATTAAACAAAAAGGACTTTACCTTCTCAATATCTTTATGCATGGGACTGTCCTCCACAAATATGGGCACCAGGTCACGCAATATTTTGTAGTATTTTTGGGTGGTCTCCGATAGCTTGTCTGCTGCTTTTAGATAATCGACAGCCTGCAGGAGGGCAATCATTTCAATGGCCTGAACCTGGTAGGCATTATCGATGACCCTTTTTGCAAGCAAGGCCGAATTTGTTCCCATGCTCACAATATCCTGGTTGTCGTTGTTTGTGGGGATGCTATGTACATACATCGAATTCGACAGGGCCTGGTTTTCAGCCACCGTGGAGGTAGAAGTAAACTGTACCCCCTGCATACCCAGGTTTAGCCCCAGTTTTCCAAGGTTTACGAAAGGAGGAAGCGTCTCATTTTGTTTGGGATTGCACAAAAATGCCAGGTGCCGCTCCGAAAGCATGGACATCCGTGTAACTGCGATTTTCACTTTATCCATCTCAAGGGATACATAATCGCCATGAAAATTCCCCCCGTGAAATACATTCCTTGCCTCCACATCCACGATGGGATTGTCACTTACCGAATTCATTTCGTTTACAAGCACCTCTTCGGCATATTCTAAGGTATCATGTACTGCACCAAGAATCTGCGGAATGCATCTCAGGGAATAATACTCCTGTACTTTGCGTTTAAAGATTCGGGCCTCCTCATTGTTATTATAGAAATATTCTTCACGCCTGTGGATCGACTCACTGCTAATGAGTATTTGCTCCATGGTCCGGGCAATATATGACTGACCACTGTGCTTCTTTACCTGGTTGAGTTCCGGGGCAAAATGATCATCGAAGGAGTGTACAATCTCATTTATCATGGCAGAGGCCACGAGCGACCAGTCAAGGAGTTGTTTTGCCTTGATCACGTTGATAATCCCAATGCCGGTCATCACCGAAGTTCCATTGATCAGGGACAGGCCCTCCCTCAGAACCACTTTGATGGCTTCCAGTCCCAATTCATTGAATACTTCTGAGGTGGAGCGTATTTTGCCATGAAAGCTTACCTCTCCTTCACCGATAAGGATCAGAGCCATGTGGGAAAGCTGAACAAGGTCACCGCTGGCACCTACTCCGCCATGTTCAGGTATAAGGGGATAAACTTCCTTTTGAATAAGTGATTTCAGCAAAGTAACACAGGAGGGGTGGATGCCCGACTTCCCCTGCATAATGGATAGCATTCTGACCAGCATGGCTGCCTTGACATAGAGGTCCGGAATCTTCTCCCCTGCCCCGGCTGAATGGCTCCTGATCAGGTTGTACTGTAGTTCAACCTGCTTGTCTTTATCAATTTTATACTGGGCCATGGGCCCGAATCCGGTATTGATACCGTAAATAATTTTCTCCACTGAAAAGTCAAGCAGGAAATTGAGGCTCTCCTCCACCTGCCTGAGACTCTCACCATCCAGATCGAATGGCTCATTGTTCAGAATAATCGCTTCTGCAGCCTCTATACTCAGGCTCTCTCTCGCTTTTATTGTTATCACAAGATTTGAACTAATTAGGGTGTTCCATAAATGTACTTACAATTCCTCAGGATTTGGTCCCTGTTTTCCTGAAAAGCCACAAATTTACTAATATTTTCTTTTATTACCTTTGGGGAATTGTCCAATATTTATTTAAAAAAAAATGGGGTGAAAAGTATAAGAATTATTGCGGTATTGATTCTATCCTTTATTGCATTGCCCGGTCAAGCTTCTGCAAAACAGGATGGATATTCACCGGTGGAAGATATGCAGCACCTGCTTGGCAGGCTCAATAAAAATGCAGCAAGCATTGAAAGCATTCAGAGTCTTTTTATCCAGAAGAAGCAATTGGAGTTCCTGGATGAAACCATTGTCAGTAAAGGAGCCTTCTGGTTCAAAAAAGAGAATAAGCTTCGGTGGGCTTACAACGAGCCCTTTGATTATGTGATTG
>JAOZLK010000483.1 GCA_029934875.1 Bacteroidales bacterium
GCCTTGCTATGCATATCGATACCGATGAGGCCAACGCGGCTAATGTAAAGACCGGTGCTATGGTTTTTATTCAAGGGATACAAAACCTGGACTAAATTTAGATTTGATATTAAATATATTTCAAATTCCTTTTAATAATCTACCAAAGATATCAGCTCCGGTCATGATTCGTTTTATGTCTGTACCCCATAAAAGAACCATGTCTTTATCAATAGGTTTATCAGAATAAGCATCGCTGTCACCTCTCAATCCTTTTATGATTGTACCCAGATCAGAATCTTTATCTCTGATTATAAGGGGAACATGGCAGTATTTTTCAATTCCTTTAAATTTTTCACTGAACAATACTGAACGAATAAATCTATCTGTATCTAAGGCCAGTAAGGGTTCATTTTCTTCATTCGTAAAGATCACCCATTTCTCGCCTGAGTTATTTATTCTCTGAATAAAAGGATCCTCCGGATGTCTCTCAAACGCTGGATATACCAATTTACCCTCTTCTGTTTCTAAGCTGATTATACTGTTGGGATTGATCTCCACACCTTCCTGAAAAGCTTTCAAATCATCAATAGAGAGGAAATTGATTGCTCCTATACCTTCAAGATGATTTATTTCGGTGTTCTTGTCCTCTGTATGTTTTTTGAGATATAGTTTTATGTTGTTTTCAGATATATAGTGGATGGAGTCTTCCCCTAACCATGCATCCAAAAGAAGTGCAGAAGGTTTTGCAAGTGGGTAGAGGATAACCTGGTAAAATCTCAAAGCAGGGGTCAGCAGAGAAGCCATCTTCAATGCATTCCTTGAAAAATAAGCCTGAGGTACTATCTCACCGAATAGAGTAATCAGACCAGTTGAAAAGGCAAATGAGATTACACCGGCCATTACAGAACCAGACAATAGAGTCAACAAAACATTGATACCTACATTGCCCCATAAAATGGTCGTCAAAAGAAAATTGGAATCCTGACGCATTTTCAGAACATTTTTTGCTCCGCCTTTTGGAGATGTTGTTGCTTCAACTTCAAGACTCAGACGGGTTAAACTGAAAAAGGCAAGATTCAATCCCGAGAACATCGCTGATTGACTTATACAGATAGCAATCCCAATCCAGATGAATAAATCTCCCATAGCTTAGTTCAATTTGTACAATGATAATGAATTGAATATGAAGAAAAAAATAGCTTCTGTCACATCACCCTTACTTCTAGAGCAAAGCCGGCAAGCCCAATTCTTAAAACCTATGGCTATTTCAATTTCATACGGAATTGTGCTGGCCACTTTTCTGACTTTACTGATGCTGCCTTTATTGCTATCACTAAGCAATTCAGTAAAAGTATTTTTTAAATGGCTCCGAACCGGCAAAAAAGTCTCAAAAGAAGAAGTTGAACGCGCAATCCTGGAGATGAAAAAAGAATCCTTATCCTAAACATAATTCCGTGTCAAAGATCCATCGGGAAGGTTTGGTTTTCATATTGCCTGGCAGGTGTGACATGGATACTTCAGTTAAAGAGTGCTGGAGAAAGAAGCTTGCGGTTAATCCGCCCTGCTGTATACGCTGCCCAGAACGGATTGGAGGCTGGCAATATCTGCGTTGATCTTTTTCAGGGTGAGGGCTTCGATATGTGACAATTGTCCCAATCTGAATGTGTTTCCGGGAGCCTCATTGCGGGATATGCTGTATGCCTGATTTTTGATCCTCAGGTAAGTGAGAAAATCAAAAGTCTCGCTTAATTCTTCCAGGGTGGAGGCACTGATTATTTTCATTTTGTGCAATTCCCCGGCTCGTTCCATACTGTTGTTCGATACCAGTTTTTTCTTGGGTGTGGTGAGGGGTGTGGTGTTACTTGATTAATACCTTAATTATTTTTGTGGTGTTAGATTGAATCTGTAGAAAGTATATTCCTGCAGGTAATCCCTCGCGTTCTATGATCGAGGCTTTTCCTTCGGAGTAGTCTATATTCCTGACTACCTGTCCCAACATATTGATCAACTGGATACCTTTTATCACTTCAAGGTTTCTGATTTCAAGATTTGAATAGGTGGTAAATGGATTGGGATAAAGGCGTATTACGGGAGTCAAATCTGCCTCCTGCATGCTTACTCCCGGATCACTGGCTACGACAAATTCTACTTCATAGGTTTTGGAGGGTGTTCCCAATTCGGCTGTAACCGTGATTTTTGTAATTCTGTTGTCCCTAAGAAAAGCTGTCGGACTCACCGCAGGTATCTGGTCAACACTGGCATTCTCGGCCGATGTTGTATAGGTGACCTCAG
Source organism: Bacteroidales bacterium (assembly GCA_029934875.1). Taxonomy (GTDB): domain Bacteria; phylum Bacteroidota; class Bacteroidia; order Bacteroidales. The sequence goes on from JAOZLK010000483.1 coordinate 2,275, forward strand.
GTACTTCTGTGGTTCCGTAAGGCAGGGTATCCACATAGCTCAATACCTGGGAATCGAAAGATGGCTCCAGCTCGCCCATGCTAACATCCATGCTACTCAGGCTAGCATCCATGGAAAGCAAATTCATCAATACCGAATAGCTTTTTTGTGTTGACTGGTCCGAAGAATGCACTGTAATGGTGGCTGTTCTATCAAGTTCCTGTTCCGACAAAATGTTAAGGGGCTCCTCTACCAGAACCTCTGCAAATATATCTACCGGTATAGCCATCAGGGCAGCAACCGAAGTGCTGGTATCGGGAATGCCCAATTCATAGTTTAAGACCTCTCTTTGAAAAGCAGGTTCTACAGTTCTGGTCCCGAAATAGATGTTTGCAAGGTCTGCTTCCGGGAAAAGGGGAAGTTGCCAGTTTGATTCAAGCGCCCCAATATCAACCCATTCATCAGATACTTGTGGCCTGGGATTACCTGCAAGGTCCAGGACAGGGGCAACATACAGGGTCTCGCCAATTATTACCGAATCTATGCCACGTCCAATGCAGGGACTGGATTCAGCCAGGGAAAAGGAATCAGCCACGAAGGCCGGTTCCATAAAAGTATTATCGTAAGCAACAAGCGGATCTCCCGGCAAAAGATCTTTATCAAGAATATTGTGGTAAAAATCCAATCCTGAATGCGAACTTGTTTTGTCATGGAACTGGACATTCCGCTTTTCATTCTCAGCGCTGGGCCATATGATGTTATTTATTAAGCTCATATTGCTGGCGTCGTCCCAAAAGCAAAGGCTGTTTCCGTCAACTTCCGCACTATTCCCGATGAGGGTATTGTTGATCAGGTGTATTTCTTTGCCCAGGAATAACACTCCTCCACCATAACCTTCTGCAAAATTACTGGCAATCACGTTATTCTGAAACTGTGCCCTGGAGGTTTCAAATGTGCAAATGATCGTTACACCGCCTCCATAGCCCTCATTTGGTTGACTCAGAGCCTTATTACCAGTAATGATATTGTTACGGAATAAGCCAATCTGGGTGGAATAGGGCAACAGTGAAATAAACATTCCTCCTCCTTCAGAATAGGCGGTCGAAAGAGAGTTTTGCTGAATTGTATTATTCTCAATCAGGAAACCTCCTCCTATCAGGGCTACTCCTCCACCATATGCACCACCCGAGCCAGCCAATAGGGAATTGCTTCTGATGTTATTATGCCTTAATACAATAACCTGGCCATCACCTCCCCTGCCCATCACCCCACAACCGAGATAAGCCCATGTATTAGAGGGAGGAAGGATTTGATTGCCTTCAATTATATTGTATGTGGCTTTCCCTCCTGAGTGATTGAAAAAGATGCCTCCTCCTACCATGCAAACCTGATCGGGATAAGACTCAAAAATATTGCTCGTCTTAGTTCCCCCTCCGCCGGTAATGGTAAATCCTGTGATGACCGAAGCCGAGTCTTCTCCGGACTTGAAGTTGACTACCGATGAGGCATCCGAGTTCGTTGCCTGACTCCCGTCAATGAAGGTTTTAGAGATATGAGAGGTGTCACCATCAAGGATAAAACTACTGGCAACGATGATGGCTTTGCCCATAAAATTAATATTCTCAAAGTAGGTTCCCTCCTCCACAAGAATTGTATCACCGGGGGACGCTGCCGTGATTCCAGCCTGAATGCTTGAATAATCAGAAGGGATGTGGACCAGCTGTGCCTGTAAAGAAAAAGTACAGCAAACTAATGCAAGTAAAACGTAATGTG
>JAOZLK010000484.1 GCA_029934875.1 Bacteroidales bacterium
AAAAAGATATATAAAATGGATTTAAGCAACTTAAAACCGGCAAAAGGTTCCACGAAGGGAAGGAAAAGGATTGGTCGCGGACAAGGCTCCGGTACAGGGGGCACGGCCACAAGGGGACATAAGGGACAGAAATCCCGTTCCGGCTATTCCAGGAAGACTGGTTTTGAAGGTGGACAGATGCCACTGCAGCGCAGGGTACCCAAGTTTGGCTTCAAGAATATTAACCGTAAGGAATACAAGGGAGTTAATGTAAGTACCCTCCAGGAGATTGCCGAAAGCAGGAAGCTGACTGAGATTACTATTGAGACCTTGATTGATGCAGGACAGGTTCGTAAGAATTCCCTGGTGAAGATCCTTGGTAACGGAGAATTGAAAAGTAAACTGACTGTAAAAGCACATGCGTTTTCCAAATCAGCTGTTGAAGCCATTGAGGCACAGGGCGGAAGCGCTGAGCAAATCTGATTGAAAAGTTAGCAGATGAAAAAATTTATTGAAACCATAAGGAATATCTGGAAGATCGAGGACCTGAAGGCCAGGATCATCTATACATTGGGAATAATCCTGATTTACCGCCTGGGAACACACATTGTTCTGCCCGGTATCAATCCAGTGATTATTGCCGATATGGCTAGTAAGCGTCAGAACACTGGAGGTATTCTTGATCTCCTTAACCTCTTTACAGGTGGGGCTTTTGCAAGAGCCTCTATTTTTGGACTCGGGATTATGCCCTACATCTCTGCATCCATCGTGGTGCAGTTGCTGGGTATTGCAGTTCCCTATTTCCAGAGATTGCAGCGTGAGGGTGAAAGCGGACGTAGGAAGATCAACCAGATTACCAGGTACCTGACTGTAGCGATTCTGATCCCCCAGGGGCTCAGCTACATCACCAGCCTGCGTTATCAGCTTCCGGCCGAAGCCTTTACAGAAGGTTTCTCAAGGATGTCCTCCATGCTTATTCTTACTGCCGGTACTATGTTCATCATGTGGCTGGGTGAGAAAATCACCGATAAGGGGATTGGAAACGGTATTTCGCTGATCATTATGATTGGGATTATCGCACGACTTCCCCAATCTCTGGGTATGGAATTCATGTCACGCCTGGAAAACCAGGGTGGTGGACTGATTTCTTTCCTGGTGGAAATGCTGATTATGTTTGTGATTTTCATGGGAACCATCCTGCTGGTGCAGGGTACAAGAAGGATCCCGGTTCAGTATGCCAAGCGTATTGTAGGTAATAAGCAATATGGCGGGGTACGCCAGTACATTCCCCTCAAGGTGAATGCAGCAGGTGTTATGCCCATCATTTTTGCCCAGGCCTTCATGTTCATCCCCATCACTGTTGCTGGTTTTGCCAAGGCAGATGCAGCTTCAGGTTTTGCGGCAGTGTTCAGCAACCCGGTGGGATTCTGGTATAACTTTACCTCTGCCATGCTGATCATTCTGTTTACCTATTTCTATACAGCCATCACTGTGAATCCCATGCAGATGGCAGAAGATATGAAGAAAAACGGCGGTTTTATTCCTGGGGTCAAACCCGGGCGAAAGACAGCCGACTTCCTGGATAGTGTAATGTCCAGGATCACTCTGCCGGGATCTTTCTTCCTGGCGTTCATTGCCATCATGCCTGCTTTTGCGATGATGGCAGGTGTAAACCAGAATTTTGCGCAGTTCTTCGGCGGAACATCCCTCCTGATTATGGTGGGTGTGATCCTCGATACACTGCAACAGATAGAGAGCCACCTTCTCATGCGTCATTACGACGGTCTGACCAAGAGTGGCAGGATCAAAGGCCGCGCAGGAAGCGCAGCCGCGATCTAGAGTAGAGAGGCGTTCTTTGATGATTTTATATAAAACTGCGGAGGAGATTGAACTGATTCGGGAGAGCAACCAGCTCGTTTCGAAGACACTGGCCGAAGTGGGCAAGCATATTGCCCCGGGAGTGTCTACCGAAAAACTGGATCAGATTGCAGAAACTTTCATTCGCGACCACGGGGCTGTCCCCGGGTTCCTGGGATACCAGGCTTACCCAAAGACACTCTGTACTTCCGTAAACGCCCAGGTAGTTCACGGCATCCCATCCCACAAGGTAATCCTTGAGGAAGGTGACATGATATCGGTCGATTGCGGAGTAGTCATGAATGAATTTTATGGTGATACAGCCTTCAGCTTCCAGGTAGGAGAGGTGAAGGATGAGGTCCGCAGGCTATTAACAATAACACGCGAGTGTTTGCAGAAGGGTGTTGAGCAGGCCGTTGAGGGAAAGAGGGTAGGAGATGTTGGATATGCGGTTCAACAACACGCAGAAAGCAATGGTTACAGTGTCGTAAGGGAGATGGTCGGTCACGGATTGGGTCGCCATCTGCATGAGGCCCCGGAGGTACCCAATTATGGAAGAAGGGGTACAGGGCCAAAGCTGAAGAAGGGGATGGTAATCTGTATTGAACCCATGATTAACCTTGGGCGCAGGCAGATTTCACAGGAGGCAGACGGCTGGGCCATACGCACCGCGGATAATAAACCATCTGCTCATTTTGAGTGGGCAGTGGCTGTTGATAAAGGAAAGGCAGACGTATTGTCTACCTTCGATTATATTGATAAAGAGTTAAATAAACTGAACAGCTAATGGCGAAGCAAGCTTCCATTGAACAAGACGGTGTCATTACAGAAGCACTATCAAATGCAATGTTTCGGGTGGAACTGGAAAACGGACACGTGATTACAGCCCATATCTCGGGAAAAATGAGAATGCATTATATTAAATTGTTGCCAGGCGACAGAGTAAAGGTTGAAATGTCTCCTTATGATTTGACAAAGGGAAGGATTTCATTCCGCTATAAATAAGAAATAAACAAGGAGTCATGAAAGTAAGAGCATCTGTAAAAAAGCGTAGCGCTGACTGTAAGATTGTCAGGAGAAAAGGGCGCTTGTTCGTAATTAATAAGAAGAATCCCAAGTTCAAACAACGTCAGGGATAAGAAAATTTTAAAAACAAGAGAGCATTATGGCTAGAATAGTTGGTGTTGATCTGCCCAAAAACAAAAGAGGTGAAATAAGCCTCACCTACATTTACGGTATTGGTCGCAGCCGTGCACAATCAATTCTTGATTCGGCAGGTGTCGATCGGAATACAAAAGTGAAAGACTGGAATGATGACCAGATTGCGGCCATCAGGTTAGTGATCAATGAAACTGAAGGATATAAGGTTGAGGGTGAACTCCGGTCCTCCGTTCAGCTGAATATTAAACGACTGATGGACATCGGTTCATACCGTGGTATCCGTCACCGTATTGGTCTCCCTACCCGCGGACAGGGTACAAAGAACAATGCCCGTACACGTAAGGGAAGAAAGAAGACAGTAGCAAACAAGAAGAAAGCAACCAAATAAGAGAGTTTAGATCATGGCTAAAAAGACAGGATCGTCAAGGAAACGAACAGTTAAAGTTGAACCAGTAGGGCAGGCGCATATTCATGCCTCCTTCAACAACATTATCATCTCCCTGACTAACAATGCAGGACAGGTAATCTCATGGGCCTCATCAGGTAAAATGGGATTCCGGGGATCCAAGAAGAATACTCCTTACGCTGCGCAGATGGCAGCTACGGATTGTTCCAAAGTAGCATACGACCTTGGCCTGAGGAAGGTAAAAGTATATGTGAAGGGTCCGGGATCAGGCAGGGAATCTGCAATTCGGAACATCCATGCTTCTGGTATTGAGGTGACTGAGATCGTTGACGTGACACCGCTGCCGCATAACGGCTGCCGTCCCGCAAAAAGGCGGAGGGTATAATTCAGCCTTAAGGTTTAGAGCCAAGCTGAAGAGGAATATTAAACAATAAATTAGATAGATAAATGGCAAGATACAGAGGTCCCAGGACCAGAATTGCTCGTAAATTTGCAGATCCCATTTTCGGGACCGATAAGTCTTTTGAAAAGAAGAACTATCCCCCGGGAATGCACGGAAACAACAAACGCAGACGTAAAGCTTCTGAATATGGTATTCAGTTGAAAGA